>JAFWKS010000446.1 GCA_017511325.1 Erysipelotrichaceae bacterium | reverse complement strand
TATGGCATCCCTTTTCAGATAAGCTTTCAGATAGCGGTCATAGAGATTTTCCGCTGTCTTGCCATTGACGCAGAGCTTTACAATGTATGCTTCATTCAATATCCTGTTCAGATCATTGACTTTCACGTTTCGGATGCTCGAATCACTTGAACCTTCAATGTCGCATGATGCGATCACATCCCATAAAGCCAGATGATTCTTCAAAATGAGTTCCTTTTTTTCAGCGATCGTTTCCGGGATCTTTTCTTCATAGATCCTGGCGATGATCTTCCAGAACCTGTTGTACGGATGTCCATAAAAAAACTTCGTCTCTCTGGACTTGACTGAAGGAAAACTTCCCAGGATAAGTATCTTTGAATCCTTGTCAAACAGCGGATCTATATTGTGTACAGGCATATCTATATTATTGATTAATCAGGCTTTCATTTTCAAAAAAGAAGAAGATCAGTCAAGATCTTCTCCGTTTGAAGCAATTACTTTTTTATACCAGAAGAAGGAATCCTTCTTTGATCTGGCGTTGCTGCCTGTTCCATCATCATGTTTGTCGACATAGATGAAACCGTAGCGTTTTCTCATCTCACCGGTCGATGCGGCGACCAGGTCGATCGGGCCCCAGGTCGTATAGGCTAACAGATCCACTCCATTTTCAACTGCTTTCTTCATGGAAGCGATGTGTCTGCGGAAATAATCGATGCGGTAATCATCGTGGATAGAACCATCTTCTTCGACCTTGTCATAGGCACCTAAACCGTTCTCTACGACCATGAGCGGTCTTTCATAGCGGTTATAGATCATCTCAAGATAGTACTGCAAGCCATCCGGGTCGAAGCCCCAGCCCCAGTCAGAGTACTGGATGTACTGGTTCCTGGTCCCGGTGGACATATTGCCCTTGGTGACTTCTTCGTTCTTGTGGGTCGTGACGGATTGCGACATGTAGTAAGAGAAGGTATACATGTCGACTGTTCCTTCTTTTAAGGATTCAAGATCGTCTTCAGTTATATCCAGTTTGACATTGTGTTCTTTCCAAAGCTTTTTCGCATAAGTTGGATAGTAGCCGAAACACTGTACATCACCGCAATAGAAGATGCCCTTTTCCCATCTGTATCGGTTGTACAGGATATCCTTAGGGTCGTCGGTATGAGGATAATAAGTGATACCGCAGATCATGCAGCCGATCATGTTGTTTGGATCGATCTCATGGCCGATCTTGACAGCTTTAGCTGAAGCGACGAATTTATTATGCAGATGCTGGTAAGCATCCTGATAGTAGGAATCATCCAGATCTTCAGGCAGGAAGTTTATCGTATTGTTTATCTCATTGAAAGTCAGCCAGTATTTGACCAGGCCTTTGTATTCTTCAAAGCAGGTCCTGGCAAACTTTACAAACAGCGGGATCAGTTCCCTGTTCTTCCAGTCGCCGAGTTTTTCTTCAAGATACAGCGGCGTATCAAAATGCCAGATCGTTACCAGCGGTTCGATATTGTATTTCTTCAGTTCCTTGAAGACATTGCGATAGAATTCCACACCTTCCCTGTTCGGTTTTTCTTCAAGCCCGGTCGGATACAGTCTCGACCAGGAGATGGACATACGGAAAACGCTGAATCCCATCTCTGCAAAGAGCTTTATGTCTTCCTTATATGTATGATAGAAATCAATTGCCTCATGGTTTGGATAAAGATATCCATCCAGGCAGGCATAGTGCGCTCCTTCAGGAAGTCTGTCCAGTCTCGTCATCGTTCCCGGATTACCGTCTTTGTCGATATAGGTGATGATCCTTGGATGATCGACATCAGCTCCCGTTGTAACATCTGTCAAAGCAGGTCCTCTTCCATCCACATTCCAGGCACCTTCGATCTGATTGGCAGCAG
>JAFWKS010000445.1 GCA_017511325.1 Erysipelotrichaceae bacterium | reverse complement strand
CGTCAATGTAGGAGAAGCTGACATGATCGAAGGTGATCTCGCCTTTGACTTCCTTGAGATCTTTGGCGCCAGGACTGTCCTTGATCTCGTATGGTGCATCAAGTATCGTGATGACTCTTTCGGCGCCGGCTAAAGATTGCTGCATGTTTTCGACAAGATTAGCCAGTCCGGTGATCGGCTGATAGAAAAGATTCAGATACAAAAGAAAGGCCACGATATCTTCGACCTGCAGTCCTTCGCGATAGGCAAGATAGCCGCCGAAGGCTACGACGAGGATCGTACCAAGCGAGGAGATGAATTCGACGGAAGGATGAAAGATCGCACTGACTTTGAGTGCCTGCAGCATCGCTCTTACATGTTCGAAGTTCTTCTCGTTGATCCTTCCGGTCTCGTATTCTTCCCGACCGAACGCCTGTATTTCATGTGTACCGGACAGGTTGTCCTGCAGCTTGCCGTTAAGTTCGCCCATCTTCTGCTGAGAGATGCGGAAGTATGGCCTGACTTTCTTGGCAAAGATGATTCCGGATATCATGATCAGGGGGACAGGCGCACAGGTGATCAAAGCCAGTTTCGGATTGATCATCAGCAGGATGATCAGCACACCTGCAAAAGTGACGATATTGGTGATGGACTCAGGGATCATGTGAGCATAAAGCAGTTCAAAATCCCTGGTATCATTGACGACTCTGCTCATGAGATCACCGGTCTGTTTGTCATGGAAAAAGCCAAGGTGCATATGGGCAAGTTTGTCATAGACTTTGGTGCGCAGATCCCCAACAAGATACCAGGCGGCTTTATGTGAAAGATAGCTGCTCATGAAGCGAAAGACGATTCTTAACAGATAAAGAGCGATAAGGATGAATGTCAGATCCCTGATCTTTAAAAGCCCTGAAGCATCAACGCCGTTTTTAACGATCCCCGTCAAGGACGAAAGGACCTTAGGCGCTGTAAGGTTGACAAGTGTTAATGACAAAGTAGCCAGGATCGCCAATAGATAAAGCGCCTTGTAGCGAATGGCTTTCCTGCTGAGTTTCCATAAGGTCTTCATAGCTGTTTTTGAAAAGATGAGTGATACTTTTATTGTTTTCTGAGCATGAAAGCTCTGACGAGGCTTATGCCGATCTTGTATGGCAAAGGTCTTAATGCCTTGTCTGCTTCGACCAGTTTTTCTCTGATCGGAATGGATTGCGGACAGTGCTGTTCACATTTGCCGCACTTGATGCACTCACTTGCGAAAGACACATCCTTTCTTAAGGCAACGGCCTGGGCGTATTGAAATCTTCCATCGTGTTTGGATTCGGTATACATGCGATTATAGGCGTTGAAAGTTCCCGGGATATCGATGCCCTTTACACAAGGCATGCAATAGCGGCAGCCTGTACAGCCGACTTTTTCTATAGCTTTGATCTCTTTGATTATGTTTTCGATGAGCTCAAAGTCATCACTGCTGAAAGAATTTATCTCGCTTGTATCGGCAATGCGGCAGTTTTCCTTTACCATTTCAAGAGAGTTCATGCCCGAAAGGACACAGGTGACATTCTTCTGATCGAAGAGCCATCTGAATCCCCATTCAGCAGCAGTGTACCCCCGCTTGTTGTTTTTGATGAGCTCCTTGGCCTTTTCCGGAAGCATGTTTACAAGCTTGCCTCCTCTTAACGGTTCCATGATGACGATCGGGATCCCCAGTTCGCCGGCTCTTTCGAGACCTTTTCTTCCAGCCTGTGTATTCTCATCGAGATAGTTATACTGGATCTGGGCAAAGTCCCAGTCATAGTCTTCCAGGATCTGAATGAACATCTCACTGCTTCCATGATATGAAAAGCCGATGTTTCTGATCTGCCCTTTCTCTTTCTTATTCTTGATCCATTCTTCGATCCCGATCTTTTTCAGTTTTTCCCATTGCACGAAATCCGTCATGTGATGCATGAGATAGTAATCAACGTGATCAGTCCTGAGCCTGTTAAGTTCTTCATTGAAGTAATTATCAAGATCCTTCTTTGAAAAGATCATATATTGCGGAAGCTTAGTGGCAACATTGACCTTATCCCTGATATTGTTTCTTTCCAGGATCAAACCTAAAGCCGCTTCACTTCCCGGATACATATAGGCAGTGTCATAATAGTTGACACCATTGCGGAAAGCTTCCATGATCTCTGTCTCGGTCTTATCGATATCGATCTTGCCGTTTTTGCTGGTGAAGCGCATGCACCCGTAACCTAATACGGAAATGTTTTCACCGTGTTTGTCTTTTCTGTATTGCATAACTGTTTCCCTCGTACAACTAAATTTTAATATATGTAGATCAAAAGGCTATAAAAAAGGCTCTGCATTGCAGAACCTCGATCAGTCAGCCAGTGAACCGAACGGATCCCATGGATCAAGAACGATCGGTTTTTTCTTTAATGCAGCAAGCTGCTTCTTGTTCAGATATTTCTTTTCAACGACTGCTTCATAGACATACTGATTGAACCAGGTATCAGAACAGATATAGAAGCCTTTGATGCCTGATTTTTCACCCCAGGAGTTTTCGATCTTCCAGCGGTTAGGTTTGTTGTCTACGAGGTTGACACCGGTGAAGACCATCGCATGATTCATCGCTGATTCTCTTGCATCCAGCATGTCTTCCTTAGACATCACCTGGTCGATCTTCAGAGTATTCTGATAATCAAAGATCTGATCATCCCAGAGACCGTGCTCACGATCACCGTCTTTTCCGGCATCGCAGCCAAACCAGACGATCTTGCCGTCCTTGAGCTGCTTGAGGATCAGATTCTTGAAATCACTGATCGGCAGGTTGAGGAAGAAGACTTCGTTATCGGTTCCGGCAACGTTGCCCAGATATTTGACGGTATATGTCTGATAGAATGGCTTGTCTTTGGTCGGACCGTTGATGATGCCGACATAGTCATCAAGATCTACACCGAGATATTTTTCATACATCTGTTTCGGTGTGACATCATAATAGGCATGATACTTGTCTTTGGTGTCGTAGAATTCAAAGGTGAATGATTTAGGTGGAACGCCAAAGCAGTCACACAGCAATCCGTAGCATTGCTTGAGACATTCTTCCTTGAGTGCTTTTCTTTCCTTGTGATCCTGAGTTTTTCTGATGTCCGCCGCAAATTTTCTCAGTCTTCTGTTGAGGATCTTGTTCATAACGGCTGTGTGTGATGACTGGTAGGTCTCAGGCATGGCAGTCTTTGGACAGATGCCGTATTTCTTGACCAGTGATACCATCATATCCCACTGTCCGCCATCACCGATCGCGACCTGCAGAAGATATCTAACTGTTTCGTTGTTTAAAGGCTTATCTGCTTCTGCCAGCATCGATTCCAGGAAGTAGTTTGTCTTCTCCAGTTTGTCATAGAAAGCGATGTAGTTCTGTGAAAGTTCAAACTGTTCCTTGATCTTGTATTTCTTAGCCAGCATCTCTCTTAAGATCGTCATCGATGAGAACAGCCAGCATCTTCCGGATCTTTCCTGATCGGTGACCGGAAGAGTCTTGATATCGATCGAGAATAGATTCGGGTTGTCTTGTTTGGCTTCAAACCTTCTCGAGATCTTTGCAATGTCGTTTTCTGTCAGAGCGTTTCTGATGATCCTGGCTTCGTTGTCCGCAAGGTAATCCCTGTTGAGCTGAGCCAGTTTATTTTCACTGATTTTTTCAAATTTATCCATACTTTTTCCTTCTTTCCATCAACTATCATACATCTTATAATAAGGAAGAAGGTGGAAATAACTATGAAAAACATAATGAATGCTCCGTTCCTGAAAGAATTCGTCAGGATGACTTCCAATATGTACCGGCTAGGCTGGGATGAGAGAAACGGAGGCAATATCTCCTATCTTTTGTCTGAACAAGAGGTTGAGGAATATGAGATAGATGAAGTTATCAGAGAATTGCCGCTGGGTTTTGATGCGAAAAAACTTGTCGGCAGATATTTCCTGATGACCGGCACCGGCAAGTATTTCAAGAACTGTGAAGATGATCCGGAAAACAACCTGGGTATCATCCGTATCAAGGAAGACGGACTCACATCTGAGCTCATGTGGGGCTTTAAGGATGGAGGGAAATTCACCAGTGAGACGCCGGCACATCTGATGTCGCATATCGCCAGGCTTTCCGTCGATCCAAACAACAGAGTCGTCCTTCACACCCATCCGCAGAATATCATGGCCATGACCTTCGTTCATCCGATCAATGACCGCGATTTCACCAGAACGATCTGGAAGATGAACAACGAATGCATTATCGTCTTCCCTGATGGCATCGGCACTTTACCTTGGATGGTCTGCGGTACCAACGAGATCGGTGAGGCAACAGCCGAAAAGATGAAACAGTACCGGATCGTCATCTGGCCTAATCATGGCATCTATGGGGTCGGTGCAACTCTTGATGAAGCCTTTGGATTGGTTGAAACAGTCGAGAAGGCCGCCATGATCTACAACATCATCGGTGAAAGAAAGATCATCAACCCGATCAGCGATGAAGATCTTAAAAAACTAGCGGAATTTTTCAATGTTAACTATCGCAAAGATTTTCTGGATATTTAAATATTGATGAAAGATTTGATCTATAATTAATTTATAGAAAACTTATTACAAATAATTAATAGGAGGTTTTATCTATGGCTGAAAAGAAAAAGAAGAAATACGTTGCCGCTGACACCGAAGTGACTACACCTGTACAGAAGCGCAAGGAAGCAAAACCGGTAGGTGATGCCGGACCGCTGCGTGTGTGGGCGATAATTCTTTGGGCTATCGCATTAGTATTGGAGGTCTGTGCCTTGATGGTCTATCTTGGCAAACTCGACCTGCAGTTTATTCCACAGATCTGGCAGCTGATCGGTTTCCTGGTACTGGATCTTGTCTGTGTCATCATCGGTTCGCAATTGTGGAAGAAAGCCAACCACATCGATCCAATTTCTGAAAAGAACAAGACTAAATTCTGGCTGTGGAACAACATGGGCGTCATCGTTGCTTCCGTTGCCTTCGTACCATTTGCGATCCTGGCTTTGACCGACAAGAATGCCGATAAAAAGACCAAGACCATCGCTACAGTCGCAGCAGTTATCTGCCTGCTGATAGGCGGCGTTGCATCTTACGATTTCAATCCGGTCTCTTCTGAACAGCTGCAGGCTGCGCAGAATACTTTGGGTGGCAGGACAGTTTACTGGACAACATTCGGCAAGGTCTATCATACGCATGATGACTGTTCACATCTAAACCGTACCGAAACACTTACTTACGGTACTGTTGAGCAGGCCATAGCCAACAACCGTGTCAGACTGTGCAAGACCTGTGCTAAACAGGACGGCGTCTCAGGTGTTGCGACTGAAGAATAGTTTAATTTGGAATAATACATATGTTAAAAGGATAATCTGTTTCGATTATCCTTTTAGTATCATTAATAAATTAAGAAAAAAAATATAACTAACCTAGATCCGGGCACGAGATATGACTGGATCTTTTAATAAAATGTAAGTTTTTATTATTTTTAAATGCTGGAATATAATAATTATTATGGCAGATAAATTGTTTCAATTGGTTTCTGAGTACAAGCCGACCGGCGATCAGCCTGAAGCGATCAATAAGCTTGTGGAAGGCCTGAATGAAGGAAAACACGAACAGGTCCTTTTAGGTGCGACCGGTACAGGCAAGACCTTTACGATCGCCAACGTCATTCAAAGAGTAAACAAGCCGACGCTTGTCTTTGCGCATAATAAAACACTGGCTGGACAGCTTTATTCGGAATTCAAAGCTTTATTCCCAAACAATGCGGTTGAATACTTCATCTCAAACTTTGATTTCTATCAGCCTGAAGCCTACATGCCTAAGACTGATACATATATTGAAAAAAACGCTGTGACCAATGATGAGATCGATATGCTCAGGATGTCGGCATATAATTCGCTTCTGGAAAGAAGAGATGTCATCGTCGTTGCTTCAGTTGCCTGCATCTATGCCGGCAGCAATCCTAAGGACTACAAGGATATGTTTTTCTCCTTAAAGGTAGGAGAGATGATTGATCGTCAGGATCTGATCAAGAGACTGGTAGTCATGCAATACCAGCGCAATGACATTGATAGATTAAGAGGCACTTTCTCTGTCAAGGGGGATGTGATCGAAGTGTGTCCAGGACATACTGACAAGTTCATCATCCGTATCGAGATGTTTGACGAGGAGATCGAAAGGATCACCGAGATCGATCCGATAACCAAGAATGTCCTTGACGGCTATACTGTCTATTCTTTCTTCCCGGCTTCCGGTTATGCCCGAAACCAGAGCGATATCAACATCGCCTGTGACAATATCGAGATCGAACTTGAAGAAAGACTCAAATACTTCAAGGAAAAAGGCAAGGCTGTCGAATATGAGAGACTTGAACAGCGCTGCCGTTATGATATTGAAGCCTTGAGAGAGATGGGCATGTGTCCGGGCATTGAAAACTATGCCATGCATATAGATCACAGGGTACCGGGGGAGAGACCGTACAATCTTTTTGATTACTTCGGTGATGATTTTCTGATCGTAGTCGATGAGTCTCATGTCTCCTTGCCGCAGATCAGAGGCATGTATAACGGCGATCACGCCCGAAAGCTGACGCTGGTGGAATATGGATTCAGACTGCCTAGTGCACTGGAGAATCGTCCGATGACTTTTGAAGAATGGGAGAAGCTCAAAGCTCCGCGTATCTATATGTCGGCCACACCCGGTGATTACGAACTTGAGCATTCAGACAAACCTGTCGAACAGCTGATCCGTCCTACCGGACTGCTTGATCCGCACATTGAAGTCAGAAAAACTTCCGGCCAGATCGACGATCTGATGGAAGAGATCAGAAACAATATCGCAAACAATGAACGCACTCTAGTTACGACCTTGACGGTAAAGATGGCTGAAGATCTCACAGATTATTTCAAGAAACAGAATTTCAAGGTAGCTTATCTTCACCATGAGACCAAGACTCTGGAAAGAAGCGAGATCATCCATGATCTAAGAGAAGGCAAGTACGATGTCCTGGTCGGCATAAACCTGCTTAGAGAAGGACTGGATATTCCGGAAGTATCTCTGATCGCCATCCTTGATGCGGACAAAGAGGGCTTTTTAAGAAGCTCCAGATCATTGATCCAGACCATTGGACGAGCGGCAAGAAACGTCAATGGCCGTGTCATCATGTATGCCGACATGATCACCGATTCCATGAAGATCGCCATCGATGAAACAAACAGAAGAAGAAGCATTCAGGAAAGATACAACGAAGAAAACAATATCACTCCTAGATCCATCGTCAAGGAGATAAGCGAAGTCATCCACTCGAAAGAGACTAAGGAGATGACTAGGAAATACCGCGACAAGAAGAAACACAGCAAGGCGGAAAAAGAGAAGCTGCTGGCTTCAATCGAGGCCGAGATGAAACAGGCTGCCAAACAGCTGAATTTTGAAAGAGCAGCAGAATTGCGAGATATCCTGTATGAACTTAGAGACGAGAACTGATGTCAAGAAAATAATGCTCAATGTCCTCGGTGTAGCCAATATCGGTTTTGGTTTTGCGCTGATGGCGTCATCGAATATCGGGCTGGATTGTCTTGATACATTTAATGAGGCGCTCAGTGTCTACATGAACCGTGATTTCAGCGTTGTCGCCAACATCACTGAGACGATCATGATCCTGGTCGCGTATATCCTCGATAAGGATAATATCGGTCTGGGCACGATCCTGTACAAGCTGCTGATCGATCTGCCTCTGAGCTTTTTTCAGGGACTTCTTCCAAATCCCGGCAGCATCTATGCAAGCATCGTATATTCTGTGCTGGGAGTAGTGTTCCTGGCGTTTGGTATTGAATTGACTGTTCATACAGGATTAGGAACGGTCGCTTATGAAGCTTTTATATATGGCTTAAAAAAGAAATTCAACTACAGTTTCGTTTTGACGAAATATGTAGTCGATGCAAGCCTTTTGGTGATCGCTGCATCGTTTGGACAAAGAATCGAGCTGGGAACCATCATTTATCTTGTAGCCTGCCCACTGATCATGGAAATGATGGGGAAACTGATCAAAAAACACATCGAAATATGATGTGAAACACCATAGAATGTGGTATAAAGGAATTATGAAGAGACTAGTACTTATAAGCGGTATATCCGGGGCCGGAAAGTCGACTGCTTCCAACATCATGGAAGATATGGGGTTTACCTGTATCGACCAGTATCCGGCTGAACTTTTGCCTGATCTGATCGAACTTATTGAAAATGATGATTCATTCAAATATGACAACGTCGCACTGACGGTCGTTTTGAGTGACCTTGATCGTTTCTCGAATCTTTTGGATAATTCCAACTTTGATTCGACTCTGATCCTTTTGGACGCCAACAAAGATACGATCATCAACCGTTACAAGTTCTCCAGAAGAGTCCATCCTCTGGTAATATCCAACACAGCTTCTACAGTCGAAGAAGCTTTTGAGATCGAAAAGAACATCATCAACAAATACAAGAAGAAGAACGTTCATGTGCTCGATACTTCCAACATGAATGCCAAGCAGCTCAAGGAAAAGATCGACAGGATCATGGCTTATGATGACTACAACAATCTTGCTATCACTTTTGAATCCTTCGGTTTCAAGAACGGAGTGCCTGATGATGCGGATGTCGTCTTTGATGTCAGGATGCTGGAGAACCCGTTCTATGTTGAAAAACTCAAACACAAGACAGGCAAGGATAAACCGGTGAGAGATTATGTTTTAGGTTCCAAGCTCACACAGCGCTATATCAAAAAAGTTACGTCATATCTTGATTTCATGTTCAAGGCATATGATAACGAAGAAAAGCGTCACCTTACGATCTGTATCGGATGTACCGGTGGTCAGCATCGTAGTGTCACCATGGCCATCTATCTTTACGAGTACTATAAAGAAAAATACATGTGCTATATCAAACACAGGGAGATCGGATGAAAAACGTCGTAGTGATCGGCGGAGGTCATGGTCTTTCAGCTATCCTTAAAGGTATAAGAGATATTGACGATATTTCCATTTCCGCTATCGTGACGGTCGCGGATGACGGCGGTTCGACCGGCAGACTCAGAAGACGCTACACGATCCCGGCGATGGGCGATGTCAGGAATGTCCTTTTGTCTTTGTCTGACAGTGAACCTTTGCTTCATGAACTGATGAACTACCGTTTTGAAGGCGAGGACAACATGGATATTGCCGGCCATTCTTTAGGCAATCTCATACTGACTGCCTTGACCGAGATGACCGGTTCTTTTGATGAAGCCATCAGGATAACCTCACAGATGCTTAAGGTAAGAGGAAACATCATCCCTTCAACTTTGCAGAATGTGACCCTGTTCGCGATCATGGATGATGATACGATCGTCAAAGGCGAGGCCAACATTCCAAGTCTCATCCACAATATCGAAAAAGTTTTTTATGATGTCGATGTTAAAGCCAACATCGAAGCTATCGAAGCAATTAAAAAGGCTGATCTGATCGTTTACGGTATCGGCTCGCTTTATACATCCATCCTTCCAAACACGATCATTCCAGGCATAAATCAGGCTTTGAGAAATTCCAGGGCCAGCAAGGTCTACATCGCCAACTGCATGACCCAGTCCAACGAGACTTACAACTATGATCTGCTGGCACATCTTGAGGCCTTCCATAAGCATCATACTGATGTCGATAAAGTCATCATGCATAACGACAAGATCCCTGACGAGATCCTTTATCGTTATTCACAGCACAATTCGATCGAAGTCGTCGATAACGGGGATTGCGGGCTGGAAGTCATAAAATTGCCTTTACTCAGATTCGACAACGGTCTGGTAAGACACGATCCGATCAGGATTAAAGAAGCGCTGGAGAAGATCCTTTAATGTCATTCACAACGGAAATAAAACAGGAGATCGCCAACAGCAGGCTGGATAAGCATTGTCAGAAGGCTCAGCTCAGTGCCCTGATCCAGTTTACCGGTTCACTAACGATCTCCAACAGAAACCTCGGCCTGTTGATCAGAAGCGAGAGTCCGACCACTTCCAAGAGGATCATTTTTTTACTGAAGGAGCTCTATGATGTCGATACAGAACTGATCATAGGCAAAAAGACCAACCTCAAGAAAAACAATGTCTATACAGTCGAAATAAAACAGAATGCCCGCGAGATTCTGGAAGATCTGAAACTGATGAATCAGGGCAGCATCCAGTCTCATCCCGGCTACGAGATCGTAAGCCGCAGCTGCTGTGCATCCAATTATCTGGCCGGAGCCTTTCTGGCTTACGGGTCCTGCAACGACCCGCAGAATCCCAACTATCATCTGGAGATCTCCCTGGCAAAGATCGACTATGCGAACTTCATCGTCAAGCTTATTTCCCGCTTTGACATGCAGGGCAAGATCGTCAAAAGAAGGACCAGATATATCGTCTATCTCAAGAAAGCTGATTACATTTCGGATTTCCTGGCACTGATCGGTGCTCATGATGCGATGATGCGCTTTGAAGATGAAAGGATCGGCAGGGATCTGAAGAATTCGATCAGCAGGATCGACAACTGCGAGATCGCCAATGAAGAGAAGATCATCAGAGCCGGTGAAAGACAGATCTCCTTTATCAATCGGATAATTGAGAAAGGCAAGTTTTCCAAAATGCCGGAAAAGCTCAGAAATGTGGCGGATATCAGGATCAGATATCCTGAAGCCTCATTGCTGGAACTGTGTGAATACTATCAGAAAGCATACGGTGAAGTAGTATCCAAATCAGGAATGAAACACCGTCTCAATAAACTTGAGAATATAGCGGAAACATTGGAGGAAGAATAATGAACGTTATACTGATTACGGGTGCCTCTTCAGGCATCGGCAAGGAATTTGCCAGAGAGTTTGCCTGCCGCGGCTATAACCTTGTCCTGGTGGCAAGAAGAGAAAAACTGCTTGAAGAGATAAAAAATGAGTTTATAGAACAATATAAAGTCAATATCGACTGTTTTGCGTGTGATCTGAGTGCCGATCCTAAAGCCGTCTATGATTACTGCAAAGAAAAAGATTATGATGTATCGGTACTTATCAACAATGCCGGATACGGAGATTATGGAAACTTCATCGACAGCGATCTTGAAAAGGCCTTAGGCATGATCGAACTCAACAATAAAGCTCTGGTCGCTTTGACATATTACTTTATCAAGGATATGAAGAATGCCGGCTATGGCCATGTGATCAACACAGGCTCTGTCGCTTCTTTGATCCCTGGTCCATACATGGCTGTCTACTATGCGACCAAAGCCTTCGTCATGTCTTTCTCAATGGCCTTAAGAGAAGAACTGCGCAATGACAACATCAAGGTCTCAGTCCTCTGTCCGGCACCGACCAGATCTGATTTCTGGAAAGTCGCAAACGGTGAGACTGCCAGCATCTATGACAACATCTTTGCCAGAAAAGCTTCCGATGCTGCAAAGACAGGCTATCAGCTGTTTACCAGCAACAAGCCGTATGCAATAGATGGCATCCAGTACAAGATCCTGATAAATGTTGCCAGACACCTGCCTCTGGAACTGTGTGCCAGAGCTGTAGGATTTCTGCAGTCAAAAACAAAGAAGAAAAGGAACGGTTAAAAAAACGGTTACGGATTGAAAAAAAGAAGAATCTCGATTCTTCTTTTTTGATTGCTTTTTTCTATTCGTTTATATATCTGTGCAAAAGCCTCATCAGATCATCGGGATTGAACGGTTTGGCGATATGATCGTTCATGCCTGCTTCAAGACACTGCTTGACATCGTCGTCATATGCATTGGCACTGATGGCGATGATCGGCAGCTTTCTAAAGTATTCGCCATCCAGCTGCCTGATGGCTCTGCTGGTCTCATAGCCGTTCATGACCGGCATCTGAATGTCCATCAGAACAGCGGCATAGTGGTTTTCTCTTACCATCTCCAAACCAGCGAGACCATTTTCCGCTCTGTCGATTTCAATGCCATTCTGCTTCAGCATCATCATGGCGATCTCCGCATTGATGTCGTTATCCTCCACAAGCAGTACCTTGTGTCCTTCGATGTTGAGTTCCTGGATCTCTTCAGTATCCTTTTCTTCAAGACTAGTCGATTTGAGGTCAAGCGTTACGGTGAAGGCCGATCCTTCGTTGAGTTTGCTTTCAACCTCGATCCTGCCACCCATCTGTTCGACAACTCTGGCGGTTATTGCCAGGCCAAGTCCGGTACCCTGAATTCGGTTGATCGTCGTGTTCTGCTCCCTGGTGAAACTGTCAAAGATGTGCGGCAGATAGTCTTCAGAGATCCCGATACCCGTATCGCTGATCGTGAAACGGTATCTGTTTCTTTCTCCTCCAACAGGCCCGAGTTCCTCAGCCCTGAGTTCAACATCCTTTCCTTCCGGAGTATACTTGATCGCGTTGTTGACGATGTTGATCAGGATCTGTTCGATCCTTAGTTCATCGGCAAGTACGTGGGTGTGTACGACATTGTCCTTGTTGTAGCACGTATTGAGATTTTTCTTTCTGGCCTGCAGCGAAGTGATATCCTCTATCCGGTTAAAGATCTTATCAAGATCACAAAGCCCTTCGTTGAGCTGCATCATGCCGCTTTCGATCTTGGACATATCCAGTACGTCATTGATCAAGGAAAGCAGGAAGTGCGATGAAGAACCGATCTTGGCCAAAGAATCTCTCACCAGCTCGTGATCATCAAGGTTGGCATTGGCGATATTGGTGTAACCGACGATCGCATTCATCGGTGTCCTGATGTCGTGAGACATATTGGCCAGAAAATCGTTTTTGGCCTTGTTGCGTGCATCACTCATCTTCTGCTGGAATTCCTGTTCACGCTTCATTTGCGCATCGATGTTGTTGGTACCGATGATCAGATGGCTGCCGTTCCCATCTACCAGCAGAGTCGCCTTCATGGAAACGTAGGTCGGCCCTTCATCCATCAGCAGTCTGAACTTGGTCGTGAAGCTGCCGTCTCTTTTCATGATGGAGAGGACCTTTTCCTTGGTAAAGATGTTCATGAAACGGGCACGGTCATCCTGATGAATCAGTTTTTCCAGATTTTTCCTCATCATAGTGAAGAAGTCTTCACCGCTTTTCTGCAGACCAAGTCTGTCATATTCTTTTGTGGCACTGTAGCGAACAAAGTTGTCTGTTTCAGGGTCGACGACGTAGATGCTGAAATAGTCACCGGCCAAAGCCTGGGCGACTTTGGAGAAGGTGATGTGTTCAATATGGACCTTCTTTAAAGTTTCGTTGAGCGCTTCGATCGTTGCCATCTGCGATGCGATGTTTGACTCTATCTGTTCGTGCTTTTCCGTAATATCGGAAATAAAGACCGTATATACGCCGCCATAAGTGGCGGTATTAAGATAATGGCCATAATCATCGACCCAGCGGATCGCCTTATCCTTGCGGATGATCCGATACTCCGCATAGTCCATGTGATCATCACTGTTTTCTATCTGATCACTGATCGAAGAGCTGATCCTGTCATAATCTTCCGGATGGACCATTCCTTTGAAAGTGTAGCTGGTGAGTTCCTTGAATTCTTCCAGATCCCTGCAGCCAAAGATCGAAAAGACCGGCTTGTTGGCATAGATCAGTTCTCCATCTCCTTCAGAACGGTAGATGAAAAAACCTCCGGGCATATGTCTGCCGAATTCATCAATGACCGAAAGCGTCATTTCGTTTAGATCGAAACCGTTATCTGACATAACATTAACCTTTGGATATCCCTGCATTTCATGCTGCTTATACGGAAAGCTGCTGATCGAATCTGTAGAGGTCGATCACAAAACAGAAACCTACTTCAAGTTTATCTATCACTTCAAGTTTCTGCTTATCGTTTTGCGAAGTAGTGTTGTAGTAGGGCGTCATCATGAAGAGATTATGAAGATCTTCTTTGCTTAGCAGAGCCTTATCGGAAACAGGAATGTGCTTTTCAATATGCATGCCTTCGATCGGAATGTCTTCAACTTCATTAAGATATGGCTCATCATAAAGAGCCTGCTTGAGTTCAAAAAGATGCCGTACATCAGGTTTGACCAGAATGAAGGTTCCATCTTTCTTCAGGATCCTTTTTATCTCATCTTTGGCGATCGGGGCAAAAATGGTTATGACCTTATCGACACTTTCATCAGATAAAGGGCAGCGGAAGATCGAACTCAGGATATATAATGTGCCCTTGTCGTTTTTGGATGCGATCTTTAGTCCGGATTTGGACAGATCGATGCCGACCTTGTCTTTACATTTGAAATCCATGGTGTAGTAGCCTTCACCGCATGCCAGATCGAGCAGAGTCTCCTCTTCATTTAGAAGCTCATTGACCTTATCTTTCAGGAAATCATAATAGCCTTTTTCCAGGAAGTTCTTGCGCGCCTTTATCATGTCGGGATTATCGCCGGTGTTCTTAGAGTTCCTGAGATTCAGATTAAGATATCCTTCCTTGGCTATGTCAAAACTGTGTCTGTTTTCGCATTTATAACAGCCTGCTTCTTTATGTAACGGTTTTTTACAAACTGGACACGCAATTTCCATATTATTATTGTAAAATAAACTTAATAAATTATGAAAAAGGGATTACTAATCGTATACAGTGGAGTGAGTGGAGTAGGCAAGGGCACTATTTTGAATGAACTCATGCCTATGGAAGATCTCAACCTGGCTTATTCAGTATCGATGACAACCAGACAACCAAGAGAAGGCGAGGTAGATGGAGTCAATTATTTCTTTGTGGATAAGAAGAGGTTTCTGGAGGCAGTGAAAAACGGTGAACTGCTTGAACACGCCCGTTTCGTCGGTAATGACTATGGCACACCTAAGGAATACGTTGAGAAGATGCGCGAGCAGGGCAAAAACGTCATTCTGGAGATTGAGATCAGAGGTGCCAAACAGGTTCTGGAAAAATGTCCGGATGCCTTGAGCATCTATATCGTTCCGCCTTCGATCGAAGAGCTGGAACGAAGACTCAGAGAGAGAAGTTCCGAAGATGAGGAGACGATCATGAAGAGGATCTCCAAAGCCAAGAAGGAAATGAAAGAAATGGGCTTCTATGAACATGTCGTCTGTAACGACGATCTGCAGAAGACCATTCAGGAAGTAAGACAGATAATATTGGATGAAATGAACAGTAAAAACTAGTTCATCTTTTTTATAGTTTGTGGAAGATCGGCTTCATTTCACTGAAAGTGCAGAAGTATTCAAAGCCGAGCTTTTTAAGTTCTTCCTGCGCAGATCTGATATTGAAGCCAAGCTGCTTTCTGGTGTGGGAATCAGAGCCGATCGTGATTATCTCACCACTCAGTTCCTTATACATCCTTAGAATATCTCTTGAAGGAGTAAGATCTTTCACGCCGTATCTGACATTAGAAGTGTTCAGCTCAATGCCTTTGTTATCGGCGATGACTGTTTTCAGTATCTCGTATATCGGATCAGAAAAATCTTCAAATGGACAGGCACCTTTAGGATCGTAGCGGTTGAAAGCATCAAGATGCCCAAGCACTGAATAATCCTTGAAGGCATTGACGGTCCTTAGTATCTCTTCATAATAGATGCGGTTGTATTCTTTCTGGCTTTTACCTTCAAAGAATTCAGGAAGGAAGATCTCGATATCATCGACCTGATGATTGGAATGGATCACAAAATCCATAGGATAGTTGTTAAAAAGATCCCGGTATTCTTTTAGTCTGCACATCTGGACTCCGAATTCTAGTCCCTTTCTGATCGTGATCTGCTCTTTGTATTTGTCCTGAAGAAGATAGATCTTTCTGAAATATTCTGGATAGTCGACATTCCTTAGTGGCTGGCCGTTCTCATCGAGCCTTGGTGTAGAGCCTTTTACGCCATGATCGAGCTTGATGCCATAGTCGACATGGTCGGTAAAACAGATCTCATCGAGACCTATATCGATGGCGTCTTTGACCACTTCCTCCATATCGTAATCGGAATCATCGGAAAATTCAGAGTGTACATGATAATCGGCAAGCATACCCAAATTATAAGATAAGGTCTGATGTTTTTGTGACATGAATGTAAAAAGATATAAAAACCATCTTATAATAAAAAAGGAAATACTATCAGGGGGAAACGATGGATCTGCTTTCAATCTATGTCGCTAACGGAACAGGAATCCTTGTTTTAATAATGCTTCTATATGTATCGAGATCCAGAACGCAAAGACACAGCCTTGAAGACAAGATCTTTACTTTCATGATCTTTGGTGTCATGCTGGGATGTTTTATGGAAGCTTTTTCCTATACTTTGGATGGCCAAGTCTTCCCTGGTTCGCGCTTGCTAAACTATATTGCCAACAGCTATCTGTATTCTGTCAATCTGCTGCTGCCGTTTTCCGTTCTGGTCTATGTGGACCTTGGCTTGTATGGCAAGATCGACAGGATCAAAAGAAGATACAAGAAAGAGATCGCGATCGGCATGTTCATGTTTGCGATGAACATCGTCAACTTCTTCATACCTATCTCCTACTACATTACCGAGCAGAACGTTTATGAACGAAGACCGTTCAGCTATGTCTACTATGCCATTATCTTCTATTACTGTTTTGTGGCAATGTATGAGACACACCGCTACGAAAAAGAGAATGGCGCCAGAACTTTCATAAACATCAAAATGTTCCTTATACCTATCATCATCGGCGCAGGTCTGCAGTTCATGTTTTACGGATTGTCTTTAGCCTGGCTTTCCGCAGCTCTTGGGTTGATGGGCCTTTATATGATGCAACAGAATGAAATGGCCTATATCGATTCACTCGTCGATGTCTACAACCGTCTGTATTTCAATCACATGATGTCGGGCTGGATCTCCAACAAACGAAGTATAGCGGGCATCATGATCGATATCGATCATTTCAAGAGTATCAATGATAATTTCGGTCATTCGGAAGGAGACAAGGCACTGAAGATGCTGACGGACATACTTTTAAAAAGCCGCAGGAATCAGGAACGCGTCTTCCGTTTTGCCGGAGATGAGTTTATTATTGCCAAGACCACATCTGATCCAAACGGCCTTGATGAATACATGCAAAGAGTAGAAAAGAATCTGGAAGACTTCAACAGCAAGAACGATCTTCCTTACAAACTGGAGATCTCGTATGGTTCCAGTTATTTTGAACCGGACAAGGGTGATGTCGACAGCTTCATGAAACAGATGGACGAAAAGATGTATGAGATGAAGAGCCTGCATCATCAACAAAGCAATTAAAAAATAATCTGTTGTATTATATTTGCTTTGTATTATAAAAACGCAAACGGCCAGTAAATGGCAGGGAAATTCCGCTTCGGCGTTTTTTTGTTTACAAGAATACTCTAAATACTGAATAATTGATGACTGATTTACTCATACGGCAAATATATTAAGTACCGAACAAAACATCATATGCAATATCTTTAAGCACGATCCTGCAATGAAGTTCCAAGCATAAAAAAAGTGCCTTTTCAGACACTTTTTGTAGCTCTGTATTATTACCTGTTGTAATATTCGATTACGAGCAATTCGTTGATTTCCTGATTGAGTTCTTTTCTTTCAGGTAATCTGACATACTTTCCTTTACGTGCTTCCTTATCAACTTCAACGAAATCCTTGAATGATACTGTAGCATCAAGTGCTTCAGCTAAGAAAGCGTTGTTCTTGTAGTTTTCCTTGATCTCGATTGTAGAGCCCGGTTTGATCTGGCATGAAGGGATATCGACCTTCTTGCCGTTTACGAGGACATGACCGTGAGTGACGATCTGTCTCGCCTGCTTTCTGGTGCTTGCGAAGCCCATGCGGTATACAAGATTGTCTAATCTTGATTCCAGCATGATGAACAGGTTAGTACCAGTGACACCTTTCTTCTTGACAGCCTTAACATAAGTGTTATAGAACTGCTTTTCGCTTAAGCCATACATATGTCTTAATTTCTGCTTTTCTGCTTTCTGTAAGCCATAGTTTGACTGTTTGACACGTCTGGTTGCAGAACCATGCATGCCAGGGATGTAAGGTCTCTTTGCGAGTTCTTCACCTGTTTCAAGAACAGAGAAGTTTAAACGTCTGGAAATTCTCCAAGTAGGACCTGTGTTTCTTGCCATAAGTTTTTTCCTCCTTAAGTAAGTACAGGTGTAAATCATTATCGGGAGTGTCAGTATTCAACTTTCAAGCATAGCGCCGCTTTACTTGTTTCCGCCTTCGGTACTGATACTTTACCGGTAACTTTACATGCTGCTATAAATTTATGTGCTTAATTATTATCGCAGAATGAGGCCCGTACGTCAATTGAAAAATGCATGTTTAAATAGTAGAATTAATGCGTATGAACACATTGAATACGACAACGATCATTATCATAGCGGCAGTGCTGGTAGTGATAATAGCTCTGATAGTTGTTCTTTTGATCAGGAATTCGCATAAAAAGAATTTGAAGAAAAAGATGGACGAGTTGTACGTCCGTTTTAATGATATCAAAACGGTCCCTTTGGCTTTCAAACTGAATAAAGCTCAGACCATGGCCAAACGCAATGAAGATATGGCCAAGGAAGTCGAGACCTATCTGAAGCGCTACAACGAAGTCGATATGCATATCAACGATCTGCAGCAGATGCTGAACGATGCCGATGATTCGCAATCCGAGAAATCCTACATGGAGAATCTGGAGACGCTGGACATGATTGATCTGGCGATGAAGGAATGCGAGGCAGAAGTCAAAGAGATAGATGATTTTCTGGAGGAATTCTCCAAGAAAGAGAATCAGCAAAGAGACTATTCTACCAAGCTCAAAGAGAAATACAGGATCGTCAAGACCACCATCAACAAGAATTCGCAGATCCTTTCCATTTCCTATGACGGATTTGTGAAGAAACTGGAAGAATGTGAGAGCCTGTTCTCTTCTTCGGAAGAGTTCATGTATGCTTCGGATTATGTAAGCGCCCAGAACGATCTGGAAAAGATCGATGAAATACTTGAATCGATCAAGACCAACGCCAACAAAGTCCCTAAGCTTTTAAAGGATCTCAAGGGCGTTGTTCCGTTGATGATGGATGAGACAAAAAGAGAGATCGCTCTTACAAAACAAAGAGGTGTCTATATCGATCATCTGGAGATCGATGAGAAGATGGCCAAGATCGAAGAGAGCATCGATGAGTGCACCAAAAAGATCATGGATGCCGAGACTAATGGGATCAAGGCTGATCTTTCCAATGACAAGGATATCCTCAACAGCATGAATGAAGCTTTGGAAGATGAGAATCGTTCATTCAAGCAGGCAAAGGAGACCAATGAAAAGGCCTATGAACATATCAGAGATATGGAGAAGGTCGAAGAGTATGTGCGTATCGCCTACCATAAGGAATCCGCTAGATTCGGTTTAGAGGATCTAAGCAAGGTCCTCAGTGACATACGCAACAACATCAGCAAATATAAAGCAAAATATGAACAGATCAATGTCGATCTGATCTCGTGTGTCAGACCTTCGTCAGACATCCTGTCTGATGCCGATGAACTTTTCAATGCAGCGGAAACTGATCTGAAGACTTTGTACTCGTACAAGTCAAGGATCGACAAGTCAACGGATGGTGAATCAAGAGCCGCCAGTCAGCTGACCAAGCTGCAGCTGGTCGTCTCTGAAGTTGAGACCAAGCTGCTTGAATACTCGCTTCCAACGATCGATGAATCATACAAGAATGATCTGCATAGGGCAAGAGAATATATCGAACAGATCAGAGAGATGATCGCGGAAGTTCCGATCAACATCGAAGAACTCAATGCCCTGCTTGACGAAGCGATCGACTTCACCTACAAGTTCTACAACAACATCAACAATGTCGTCGGTATGTCGATCATGGTGGAGAATGCCGTAGTCTTCGGCAACAAGTATCGTTCGACTTATCCGGAGATCGACAGAGAACTGTCGAAAGCCGAATTCCAGTATCTCAACGGCGAATATACGAAGGCTTTGAAGACAGCGATCAGCTGCATCGAAACCCTGTTCCCGGATGATGCTGATGAAAAGATCATGAGGAATGCCTAGTGAAAGTTTACCTGGATGCAGTCTCGACTACTTCACTTGATCCTGAGGTAGGAAAGACCTACAAAAAACTATTGGATGAATACTATTGTAATAGCGATGCCTTGTATGACGACGGCGTCGCTATTTATGCTATGCAGGAGAAGTCCCGCTCTATCATAGCTGATACTTTTGGGGTGAAGAAAGATGAAATCATCTTCACTTCCGGTGCTTCAGAGGCTAACTCACTGGCCATAAAGGGTTTGTGTTTCAGACATCCTGAAAGAAAGCATCTGATCACTTCGATCTATGAGCACTCTTCCGTCTATAACAGTTTCAGACAATTGGAAGAAGAATTCGGTTATGATGTCACTTATCTTGATCCTGACAAAGATGGCCACATCAGTGCCGAAATGGTAAAAGATGCCTTAAGAAGCGAAACACTTCTTGTTTCGATCATGCAGGTAAACAACGAGATCGGAGCAGTAAATGATGTCGAAAGTATTGCGGAAGTGGTGAAGAAACATCCCGGTACTTATTTTCACACCGACATCACACAGGGGGTAGGCAAGGTCGATGTCGATCTTAAAAACATCGACATGGCAAGTTTTTCTGCCCATAAGATCCACGGCTTGAAAGGATCAGGCGTTTTGATCAAGAAGGGATTCGTTAATCTTTCGCCGATCATTTCCGGCGGCCAGCAGGAATACGGGATAAGGGGCGGAACATCAAACGCTTTGACCAATATCGTTCTGGCCAAGACATTAAGGATCGCCATGGAAAACAAGGACAAGTACCATGACTATCTTGTGCAGCTTCATGATCAGCTGATCGATGGTTTGAAAGATACAGCAAAAATCAACTATGACAAAGGACTTATGACACTGGTAAATATCTCCACACCGGTACAGTCGGAAGTCATGCTGAATGCTTTGAATGATAAAGGGATAATGGTCTCATCAAAATCGACCTGCGGTTCAAGAAAGAACGAACTAAACAGGACATTGAATGCTTTAGGCATTGATGAGAATTATGCTTTGCGCATCTCTTTTGACTATACCAACAGTAAAGAAGAGATCGATTATTTCTTAAAGACACTGAAGGAGATCCTGAACAAATATGCCTGATATTCAATATGATCACATTATCGTCAGATATGGCGAACTTTCCACCAAGGGAAAGAACCGTAAAGAATTCACGAAACAATTGACTTCCAACATCAAGAAAAGACTTAAAGACCATGAAGCTTTGACCTACAACATGCTTCATGATGGGCTGTTCATCAAGCTGAACGGTGAAGACTATGAACTGATAAAGAAAGAACTGAAGGATGTTTTCGGTTACTCATATTTTGCCGGAGCAATCAGGCTAAGCAGAGATATCGAAGATGTCAAAAAAGTTACCCTGGAGCTTGCAAGAAAACACAACGTCAAGACTTTCAAAGTCGCCACAAAAAGACATGACAAGAATTATCCGTTGATATCTGATGAGATAAACAGAGCTGTTGCTGGAAACATCCTGCACAACAGCGACCTGCTTGTCGATGTCCACGATCCTGATCTGATGCTTTACGTAGCAGTAGACAAGGATTTCATCTATATCATGGATGAGAAAGTCAGGGGTGGCGGTGGTTATCCGACTGGTATCAACGGCATGGCTATGGTCATGATGTCCGGAGGTATCGATTCACCGGTCGCAGCTTACATGACGATGAAAAGAGGTCTAAAGATCGAATGCATCCATTTCGCCTCTGAACCGTATACTTCAAAACAAGCCTTGCAGAAAGTACTGACTCTGGCTGAGAAACTTTCGGTCGCTCAGGAAGATATCAATGTTCACATCATTCCTTTCACCGATCTGCAGCTGGCGATATACAAGAATGTCGATGAACCGTACTGTATCACAATCATGCGCAGGATGATGTACAGGATCGCTGACAGGCTCTGCAAACAAAGGCATATCAAGGTCATTACCAATGGTGAGTCGATCGGTCAGGTCGCTTCACAGACTCCGGAATCGATAAGCGTCATCGGCAAGGTAGCAGATACATTGATCCTTCGCCCTCTATGCATGATGGACATGCTGGAGATCATCGATATCGCCAAACGCATCGATACCTATGAGACCAGCATCCTGCCTTACGAAGACTGCTGTACGATCTTTGATCCGAAGAATCCGGTGACCAAGCCTAAGGAAGACAAGTGCCTTCACTATGAATCGCTGTTTGATTATGAACCGCTTGTAGATGAATGCATAAACAACGACAGGATCGTGAAAGTATCATATAGAAAGAAGGATGAAGATGAATCAATATTCTAACAGACGAGAAAGACTGCTCGATACATTGCCTGATAATTGCGCACTGATGCTGTTTTCGGGAAAGGCTCCGATGCGTTCGGAAGATGAAGCCTATCCGTTTTCAGTGAACCGCAATTTCTATTATCTGACCGGTCTTGATAAAGAAGATATGGTCTTACTGATGTACAAGCTGGATGGCGTAAAAAAAGAGATGCTGTTTATCCTTCCTTTCAACAAGACTCTGGCCCGCTGGGTCGGAGGCAGGATGCTGAAGGAAGAAGCTGCCCAGATATCAGAGATAAATGACATCAGAACAGTGAGTGAACTTGATGATACGACAGCCGTCTTGATGAACAGGATGAGAAAAGACAGCAGCTTTGAGTTCTATTTTGATTTCTGGCACTATTCAATGGAGCAGGAGGATACTCCTTCCATCAGATACGCAAAGAAACTGCAGGAAAGATATCCGTATATAAAATTGAAAGATATCTATCCGCTTATTGGCCACATGAGACTGGTCAAGGACGAATATGAGATCTCCTGCATCAGAAAAGCTATCCATACCACCAACCTTGGCATCCAGCAGATGATGAAAACAGCTAAGCCGGGATTGAATGAGATGAGTATGGAAGGTGTCTTTGATTTCGTACTGTTCCAGGCACTTTGCCGCAACAAGGCTTTTGATACGATCGCTGCTTCGGGAGAAAGAGCGACGATCCTTCACTACCACGACAACAACCAGATCATGCAGGATGGCGAGCTGTTCCTTTGCGATCTTGGTGCGACATATAACTATTACTGTGCTGATATCTCCAGGACTTTCCCGGTAAACGGCGAGTTCAGTGAAAGACAGCAGGAGATCTACAACATCGTCCTTAATGCTCAAAAGATCGTGGAAAACAACGCCTGTGCCGGCATGAAAATGAAGGACCTTAATCAGCTGGTCATCGATTACTATAAGGAAGAACTTCCAAAACACAATCTGAACAAGGATCTAAACGAATACTATTTCCATTCTGTATCCCATCACCTCGGTCTTGATACACATGACATCGACGGCGGCATGGGACAGGTCCTTGAAGCAGGGAACGTCATAACCAACGAACCGGGCCTTTATATTGCGGATGAAGGTATAGGCATAAGGATCGAAGACGATCTGCTTATAACCGATTCAGGATGCGAAGTCCTGTCCAGAGAGATCATCAAACAGATAGATGATATAGAGAATTTCATGAGAAACGGGCAGTAGACCGTTTCTCTTACTTTTACAGAAAAACTGTATAATAATGATTGATATGAAAAAGAACTGTTTTCTTACTTTATTAAAAACACTTATCTGTGTACTGATGCTGACAACACTTGCTTCGTGCAAGGAAAAGAAACTTCCTCTTCCGGAACTGAGCGATGGCATGAGAGGCCAGCTGGGCATCGATAAGAACATCAATGAAGCGACGATCGATGATTATCTGGGCAGAAAAGACAGTGTCTATCGCGATATGCGGATGCTGAAAGATGAAGCCAACTATGAAGCGATCGGCGGCGATTCCTATCTGTCAGGATATGTAAAGGGCTTTGAAGTTGTGCCTTATCCTTATCTATGCAACGTGGAAGGCTTGCCTGAAGAAGTTGGAGAGAGTTACAGCGGCGATACGCTGTTCACACATACAGAAAAAGGAGAATACGTCGCCAACTATGAAGAATCGCTGCATATACTTGAAAGTCTCTTTCCTAAAGACAAGTATATCTTCCTGATGTGCGGCGGCGGCGGTTATGCAGGCATGACCAAAAACCTTCTGGTGGCATTAGGCTGGGATGAGACGAAGATCTATAATCCCGGCGGCTACTGGTATTATGAGGG
>JAFWKS010000040.1 GCA_017511325.1 Erysipelotrichaceae bacterium | reverse complement strand
TCATAGTCTTTAAGTTTGCAGTCAAGATTAAACAACTGGCTGACACTCCATCTCGTCTCATCGATAAGCGGATAGGTAAAATTTCCATCGATCTGGTTTTTCGGAAGATATGGACTCAGCTTTATCTTCGTATCCTTATCAGGACTCGCGAATGCGCCTAGGGGCATACTTTTGTATTTCACGACATGTTCGGCTTCGATGATGCCTGCATAGACTCTGACCCATTCAGTATCGTTAAAGGTATAGCTGTAGGCTTTTGCGAGTTTCCTATAGCAATAATTCTGAAGGATGAGACCTTTACTGCGGTTATTTACTAGAGCCTTGTTTTTTCTTTCTTCTTCCTGTTCGTCCATGTCGGGATCTATGATCACTTCAAGTGTTTTAAGATCCTCACGATCCTTCAGATCATTTTTAGCCCACATCTCTAGATATTCATCAATACTCATGAAGGAATGAAGAAGATCTCCTTTTGCATCGATCTGATCGTTTTGAAATTCCTGCAGATGATCATCCACAAAATCCCTTGGCGAAAAGTAGCTTACTGCTCTTTGATCGTCCGGCGATGTAAGTGTGATCCTGAAAACATACGGGTACAGATAACCGCCGTACTTTTCCCTCTCGGTCCTGATGCTGATGTTCCAGTTTTCCGGATACATCATCTCGACATATCGGACCCCGGTCTTGGTTGAAGATATTACTTTTCTGTTTATAGCTATTTCCACTTTTTATTACTACATCAAAGGCGCAAACAGTCTTAAGAAAGACATGATCAGTTCATAGATGAAAGGACGCGCACTTTCTTCCAGTGTAACTTCATGTCCTTTCGCCATCGCATCAAGAAGATCGTCTCTGATCTCTTTGATGACTTTAGATCCGTAGATATAAGTCCCGTTTTCAAAATGCAGGTAAAGCGAACGGTAATCCAGATTGATTGTTCCGACTGTCGCCACGATGTCATCAGCGACAAAGACTTTCGAATGGATAAAACCCGGAGTGTATTCGATGATCTTGACTCCGCCTTCGATCAGCTGGCGGTAGTATGAACGCGTGATCGCATAAACGATCTTCTTGTCAGGGATGCCTGGCGTGACCAGACACACATCGACGCCTCTTTTAGCCGTCAGGATCAGGGTGTTGATCATCTCGGTATCAATGATCAGATATGGCGTAAAGATGTAGCAGTAATCCTTAGCCCCGTTGAGGATATTCAGGTAGATGTTTTGAGAACTCATCTCATCATCCAAAGGCGTTTCGCCATAAGGTGCGATATAGCCGTCCTGTTTCCTGCTTCCTGTTCTGACTTTAAAGACTGTGAAATCAGTATCTATAGGTTTCAAAGCATTAAAATGTGTTAGAAACATTACCGTATATGACCAGACTGCTTCACCTTTGATCATGATGACATTGTCTTTCCAATGGCCATACGGATGTATCTTGTTTATGTATTCATCAGCCAGATTGATACCGCCTGAGAAAGCGACCTTGCCGTCGATGACCATGATCTTGCGATGATCACGATGGTTGATGATGATATTGAGGATCGGGTTGATCCTGTTGAAAGGCACACATTTGATGCCTTTTTCTTCAAGGGTCTTGTAGTAGTTGACCGGCAGCAGGAAGAACGATCCCAGATCGTCATAGATGACTCTTACGTCGACGCCCTGTCTGGCTTTTTCTTCAAGGATCTTCAGGATCGAATTCCACATCTCTCCCTCATCGATGATGAAATACTCCAGGAAGATGAATCTTTCTGCTTTCTTAAGTTCTTCCAGCATCTTAGGAAAACCCAGTTCTCCTAAACCGTAGTATTTAAGTTCACGGTTTTTATAAAAAGAGAAACCGGTATTCTTGCAGATATATTCAAACTGTCCTCTGGCTTCCGGATATTCTTCCTTGGCTTTTTCAAGGATGCCGTTATCTCTTGGATAGTAGCGGTAAGCCAGCTCGGTCCACATCTTGATCTTCTTGAAAGTCCTGGAGATAAAGAGGTCTGCACCTAAAAACAGATAGACGATGGCACCCGAGATCGGAAACAGCAGGATCAGGACGATCCACACGACATCGTAAGACAGATGACGGGAGTTCTTTATGATACCAAGGGTTATGATGATGCCGGATATGCTCAAAAGCAAAGCGATCCAGGCTGCTTTGTCATAAAACCACACAAAGATAGAAACCAGAACGAAAACTTCGATTACAGCAGCAACCAAAATAACCAATATGCGGCCTAATGAATTCCTCAGATACTTTTTCATACACCTAATTATATTATGAATCTATTTTTCTATAATCCGAAAACAGTTAATAAGCTCTTCATGATGAAAGCGACGATCCAGGCGACTGCGCACTGAAAGATCACCAGCTGTATACTTCCCTTTATGCCGTCTTCTCTTCTTACGGCTGCCACTGCTGCCACACACGGTGTATACAGCAGGCAGAAAGTCAGAAACGAGAAGCACTCAGCTGTGCTCATCGAGGCTCTCAATATATCCGTCGAACCAAACAGAACCGTCAGAGTCGATACGACGCTTTCCTTGGCCAGGAAGCCTGAAAGCAGAGCTGTCGACATCCTCCAGTCACCAAAGCCCAGAGGCTTGAAGATCGGAGCGATCACACTGGCCATTATCGCCAGCATGCTTTGAGTAGGCTCAACCATGTTCAGTCTGAAATCAAAGTGTTCAAAGATCCAGATGATGACTGTTCCCATGAAGATGATGGTGAAGGCTCTTTGCAGGAAGTCCTTGGCCTTGTCCCACATCAGCTGCAGTACGTTCTTGGCGGCAGGCATCCTGTAGTTAGGAAGCTCCATGACAAACGGCACCGCTTCGCCTTTGAAGACAGTCCTCTTGCTGATGAGGGCAACTACGATGGCAGAGATTATCCCCAGGAAATATAAAGCGCCGATGATGATCCACGATATCTCTTTAAAGAA
The DNA here is from genome assembly GCA_017511325.1 of Erysipelotrichaceae bacterium. Next base: position 1,246 of record JAFWKS010000040.1, on the reverse strand, counting down.
AGTCTGTACAAAGAAATAATAGATCGGCATCTTTGCAGAACAGCTCATGAACGGTATCAGCATAATCGTCATCTTTCGATCTCTTTTTGAAGGCAGGGTCCTGGTGGACATGATAGCCGGTACTGAACAGCCAAAACCTACCAGGAGCGGTACAATGCTTCTGCCTGATAGACCGATCTTTCTTAAGAGCTTGTCCATCATGAAAGCGATCCTGGTCATATAGCCGCTGTCTTCCAGTAAAGACAGGAAGAAGAACAGGATGACGATGATCGGCACGAAGCTAAGGACGCTTCCTACGCCATTGAAGACACCATCACAGATAAGTGACTTCAATGCATCGTTGACGTTCATATTTGTCAGTAAAATCTCACACTTTGCAGCCAGTGATCCTATAAGTCCTTCCAGCATGTTCTGGAAGAAAGCTCCGATCACATTAAAGGTCAGATAGAAGATCGAAAGCATTACCAGCACAAAGATCGGGATAGCCGTATATTTGCCAGTAAGGATCCTGTCGATCTTTTCACTTCTCAGTCTTTCCTTGGATACTCCCGGTTTGATGACAGTCTTTTTACACAGATCATTGATGAAGATATAGCGCATGTCAGCTATGGCTGCTGAACGGTCAAGTTTTCTTTCTTCTTCCATCTGTTCGATGACGGCTTCGATAGCCATCATTTCCTTTTCATGGATATTGAGATCTTCAATGATCAGATGGTCGTTTTCCACGATCTTGCTGGCGGCAAATCTTATCGGGATGCCGCTGTTCTGGCTGTGATCTTCGATCATATGCATGATCGTATGCAGACATCTGTGCAAAGCTCCGCCATGATCGTTCTTGTCGCAGAAGTCTTTGCGTCCCGGTTTTTCCTGATAGCGGGCGACATGGATCGCGTGTTCAACAAGTTCCTGCACACCTTCGTTCTTGGCAGCCGAGATAGGAATGACCGGAATCTGCAGCATCTCTTCCATTTTGTTTATCAAAATGGATCCGCCATTGCCCTGGACCTCATCCATCATATTCAAAGCCAGCACCATCGGAACATCCAGTTCCAAAAGCTGCATTGAAAGATAGAGGTTCCTTTCGATATTGGTCGCATCAACGATGTTGATGATCGCTGATGGTTTTTCATTAAGGATGTATTTTCTTGAAACGAGCTCTTCGTCTGAATATGGTGAAAGAGAATAGATGCCCGGCAGGTCTATGACTTCACAGTCATCATGTCCGATGATCGTTCCTCTTTTGTGT
>JAFWKS010000444.1 GCA_017511325.1 Erysipelotrichaceae bacterium | reverse complement strand
TGATATACTGATGATGGCAGACATGATATATCCGATCTCAATGTCGTTTATTCCCTTTAACTGCTTAAGTGGGGACTTAATAACCAAAGGATGAGCGACTATTGATGATTCGATTTCCTCTATCTGCCTTTCTTTCAGTTCAAGAGTTTCTATACACTGGCTGATATTGAGACCTATGGCTTCGGAGTAATAGCCTACAGACCTGCCGGCTGCCTCCTTGATCCTTTCGATCTTCAGAAGGGAATACTTTCCCCTGGAAGCCTTATAAGTCAGATTCTTGAGCCTGTCTATCCTTGTTTGAGCTATATCCTTAGCACAGGGATACTGCTTAAGAACAGCTCTGATAGCGGCAGTATTGACGTCTGCGATGGTTTCCAGTTCCGGAAACACCCTGTCAAGTGATCTTCATCTTTGAGGAATCGATCATCAGAAAGCTTCTCTGCAAGCTCAGTTCCTTGAGTTCGTTATTGGTGAACTCCTCCTTTAAAAGATCAGAATATTCAAACGACAGAAAAGCTGCGATCGCTCTGGAATCGATATCATCATTCTTGGCGTCCCGCAGAGAAAGTGATCTGAATCTGGAGGTCATATAAGGGTTGATGAGATAACACCTGTATTTCCTTTCAGTCAGATAGCTGAACAGAGCCATGTGATAGTGACTGGTCGATTCAAAACCGATCACCATCTCGTGTTTCCTGCTCAGTTTAGATAGATTTGAGACCAATGATTTAAAACCTTTCTCATTGTTCTCAAAATGCAGTGAATCAAGTATATATTCTCCGTTTACCGGATCATATATACTGGCGACGTGTTCATACTTGGCCACGTCGATGCCGCAGAATAGTCTTTTCATGAAAAAAGACCGCCTTTCTAGAAACCTTGTCATTTCTGTGGCGATCTTATCGTGTAAACTTGCGTGACATGAAGGTATCTGTCCTATCCAGCTATAAACAGAAGTGATAAGGTACCGCAGATTCACTCTCCACAAAGTAGATGAACTACAAGGTCAAATAAGAGTATCAGGGTTTCATCTACATTCTATAAAAGGTTGGAAAGGATAGTGATGCTTATGTACGACAAGGTACGTTTGTATCATACAAGGTCAAATGATAAAAGAATATATTTTATTAAACTGGTCTTTGATCCTGATCCTGCTGGGCTTTGCAGTGTCTTTGAAAGAGACAGTTTTTCTGGATAAATCCACCATCAGACGTTATCACATCCTGATCATCGCCATCTTTCTTCTTTCCATCGTTGTTTACGAAGAATTCTATCTGACTGATCTGGGCGGTCACAGAACTGCAAGACTGATCCTGATGGCGATCAGATACAGTTCAACACCTTTTATTATTGCTTTGATCATCTACGCTCTGGCTAAAAAACTGAACTGGTACATCTTCATTCCGGCGATAATCCTCGGTCTGATCGATGCTTCTTCTATATTCAATGGCCTTGTTTTCGTTATCGGTGCTGATGATGCATTGAAACGCGGACCGCTGGGCTATCTTCCGTATTTCGTAGTCGGTCTATATTCGATCTTTCTGATCTATATCCTGATC
>JAFWKS010000443.1 GCA_017511325.1 Erysipelotrichaceae bacterium | reverse complement strand
CTGGACAGCGATCAGGATCGCATCGAAAACAACGATATGGTCAGAAAGCTGTATGAAAAATACCTGAAACTGCTTGTGAACATCTGCGACAATTATGCGCTGCTTGAAAAATACAATACATCGCCAAACGATCTGATTAAAACCAAACAGAATCTTCTAGAGACCTTTACACTGATCGATGCAGCTCTCGATAAGGCTGAAAACAAGGATGAAGCTGAAATAGAGGCAGAAGTTAAAAACATCGAAGAAGTCCTGACGAAGAACGGATAGAACGATAAGATCATAAAAAATGGATTATACGATATTCACTTACGGAACACTGATGAAAGGCCAAAGGAACCATCATTATCTGCGTGGCTGCCGATTCCTTTGTGACGGACTTCTGGAGGGCTATGGCCTTTTTGATACGCCATATGACTACCCTGCCGCTGTCAGGATGGATGATAAGGCAGTATATGGCGAATTGTATGTCGCAGATGAAAAAGCCAAGGAAATGATGGATGAGCTGGAAGATGTCGGAAAGCTCTATGACTGTGTGAAGGTGAAAGTAAAAACTGAAGAAGGATACAAGGATGCCCTCTTGTATGAATATCTTAGATCGACCGAAGGATTAAAACCCTATACCGGAAAAGGCAAATGGGTTTGTATAAAAGACAGGAAAATAATATGAGAAAAATCAACAGTATCGTAACAATCATTCTGATCCTGCTGTTTTTGGATCACGGGATCTTTGGGACCCTGAACACTCTGGGTAAAGCAAAGGTCTTCTTGCCGGTAGCATATCTGCTGCGTGTTTTTCTTGTGATACATGTGATCATCAGCATCATTTTGACAGTAAGATCTGAAAAGGTCAGCTTCAAGACCAAAGCCCCTTACAACAAGGAGAACCGGGAATACTGGCTCAGAAGATGGACCGGTGTACTTATTTTCGTCTTCTTTATCGCGCATATGCGCATGGCAAAAGGCGGAGTCGATGGAACGGCCAAGCTCGCCAACACGAGCACTTTCGGCAAGATCAGTTTCATCCTGTTCATGGCCTCGATCGCTGCCCATCTGGCTATCAACTTCAGGCCGCTGATGATATCCCTGGGTGTCAAAAACCATAAGGTCATTACAAGAGTATTGAACATCATATATATTGCGATCTGCCTTATCGCAGCGATCGCCTGCATCTATACGATGATCGGAGGTGGCAAATGATAAACATTATCGGATCAGGACTTGCAGGTCTTTCTGCGGCTATCAGCCTTTCAAAAAGAGGCATCACTTCCAATCTGATCAGCGTTCAGGAAGCTCAGCGTGCACAATCTGTCATGGCTGAAGGAGGCATCAATGCCGCAATCAACGTGATGGGCGAAGATGACGATTTCATGAATCACTACGAGGACACCATGAAAGGCGGAGCCTATCTGGCCGATCCAAACGCCGTCTACGGACTGTGCAAGAGTGCACCGGAGATCGTACAGTGGCTATTGGAACTTGGCGTACCATTCGAGATGAAAGACGGCAAGCTCATCCAGCGCAATTTCGGCGGGCAGAAGAAAAAAAGAACGGCTTATATCAAAAGCAGCACCGGAAAGATGCTGATGTCGGCACTCATAGATGAAGTGAGAAAATACGAAGTACAAGGACTCGTTAAAAGATATTCCCATCATAAAGCCTTGGATGTCATCGTCGAAGACGGTGCCTGCAAAGGCGTGATCATAAAAGATGAATACAGCGATGAGACCAAGGCTCTTGCAGGACCTGTCATTTTGGCCTGCGGCGGTCTGACGGGCCTTTTCATCAGAAGGACGACCGGATCAAGCGATAATACCGGACAGCTTGTTTCCAACCTTTTCCTCAAGGGTCTTGAGATGGCGAACCTTGAAATGATCCAGTATCATCCGACCACCATCAACATCGGCGAAAAGAGACTTCTGGTCTCTGAAGCAGCCAGAGGTGAAGGTGGAAGACTGATGACATATAAAAACGGCAAACCTTACTATTTCATGGAAGAGCTTTATCCTGTCGAAAAGAACCTGACGACAAGAGATGTGGCGACCAGAGCGATCTACAGGATCATGAACGACAAAGAATATTCGGGCGATGTCTATCTGGATATGACCCACATCGATCCAAAAATAATCGAAGAAAGACTTTCGGATATGCGCGAAGAACTGCTGGACTACTTCAGCATCGATCTTTGTGAGAAACCATTCAAGGTAGAACCGGGCATCCATTATTTTATGGGCGGTGTCTATGTGGATGAAGATCACAGAACAAATATTAAAGACCTCTATGCCGCAGGAGAGTGTGCATGTCAGTATCACGGTGCCAACAGGCTTGGCGGAAACTCGCTGCTGGGAGCGATCTATGGCGGCAAAGTTGCAGCAGAAAACATCGAAGATACGCAGATCGAGCTGAAAGAAACAGGGTCTGATCAGAATCAGTGTTCACCGCTCTTTGATGAAAAGCTGGCTGAAATACTATGTGAAGGCTTAGGAATCATCAGAAACGAAGCTCAGATGAATAAAGCATTACGTAACTGCGAAGAGCTTAAGAAAGAAGCTTTGAACAAGGCCGAAGCAAACAAGCTGACTTTAGCTGAAGCGATGTTAAGAAGCGCCCTGGAGCGAAAAGAGAGCAGAGGCGGCCACTATCGCGAAGACTATCCTGAAACAGATGAGGCATACCGCAAGAGCATCGTAGCTTCATATGATCAAGGTATCAAGATAAAAACAGAAGAGATACCGGAAAGGAGAGCTCAATGAAAATAGAGATCTTAAGAAGAAAGAAAAACAGCGAGAGCTCCTATGTGCAGGTCTTTGAATACGAACCCGCAAACGACAGCGAGACGATCCTGAATGTTTTGAACAACCTCAATTTAAGAGAAGAACTCAAAGACATCAACGGTGAAAAAGCGGACAAGATCGCTTTCAAGCAAAGCTGCCGCCAGAAGAAATGCGGAGCCTGTGCGATGCTTATAAATGGAAAGCCGGGATTGGCCTGTGCAAACAGGATCTCACAATACGGCGATACGATCAGACTGGAACCTTTAAAGAAGTTCCCGGTCGTTGAAGATCTGATCGTCGATCGCAGCATCATGGAAGAGAACCTGAGACAGATGAAGATCTATTTTGAAGACAAGGCCACGGTTACGGAAAAAAGGAATGCTCTTTCCTATGAAGCTTCAAGATGTCTGCAGTGCGGATGCTGCCTGGAAGTATGTCCAAATTTCTCTGTTGAAAACAACTTTACAGGAATGGCCGGAGCCATGCCGGCATCAAGGATCATCAACGAACTGAAAAGGAAAGAAGGAAAAGAAGTATCCAAGGCATACAATAAGCACGTCTATGAAGGATGCGGCAAATCCCTGGCCTGTGTCGACATCTGTCCGGCCAAGATCAGGATCGAAGATCTGCTGGTGAATTCAAATGCTGTTGCCGTCTGGAAGAGATATATTAAAGGATAATCATGAGCAGGATAGAAAAAGATCTACTGGGAGAAGTGCTTATCGATGATGATGCTTTATACGGTATTCAGAGTTTAAGAGCCAAGGAGAATTTCCCGATCGTCAGAAGAGGGATGGACGAACTGTTCATCGCCAATATATGCAAGGTCAAAAAAGCTGCCGCGATCGTCAACAGAGACAGCGGCGCTTTAAGCAAGGAAAAAGGCGACGCGATAATCAAGGCCTGCGACAAAGTCATTGAAGGAGGCTATTATGATGAATTCATAGTCGACCTCTTGCAGGGCGGTGCCGGCACTTCTGCCAACATGAATGCCAACGAAGTCATCGCCAATCTCGCCATCATCGAACTGGGCGGAAAGCCCGGCGATTATAAACTGGTCCATCCGATCGATGACGTGAATATGCACCAGTCGACGAATGACGTCATTCCGACAGCTGCCAGGATCACGGTCTTAGACAAGAGCATTACGCTGCTTGAGACCCTGGAATATCTAAGAGATGCGCTCCTGGAAAAGGCAGAGGAATATAAAGATGTAAACAAGATCGGCCGTACGCAGCTGCAGGATGCCGTACCGATGAAGGCCGGTCAGGAATTTAGAAGCTATGCTTCGATGATAAACAGAGCGATCGAAAAGATCAGTGTATCTCTGATAACGATGTATAGAGTAAACCTTGGTGCTACTGCGATCGGCAGCGGCATCAACACTACTAAAGCCTATCGCGAAAATATCGTAAAGGTACTTTCAGAGGTATGTGGAAAAGAGCTCAAGGTCTTTGAAGATCTATATGACGGAACACAGAACGCCGATGATTTTGCGAGCGTGTCTTCGGAGATCAAGGTCTGTGCCTTGTCTTTATCAAAACTGGCCAACGACATACGCCTGCTTTCAAGTGGCCCTATGACAGGCATCAGAGAACTGGATCTGCCTGACAGACAAAGCGGTTCATCGATCATGCCGGGCAAGGTAAATCCGGTCATTGCGGAAGCGCTCAATCAGGCAATGTTCCTGGTAGCGGGAAATGATCTGACGGTCATGATGGCAGCTGAAGCTGGACAGCTTGAACTGAACGCCTTTTTACCGGTACTTTTATTCCAGCTGTTTGAAGAGATCGACGTGCTTAACAATTCAGTCAGGACCTTTGCCGACAACTGCATCAAAGGAATAATCGTCATTAAAGACAGATGCGAAAGCAACTACGAGAGGAGCCTGAGCGTCGCAACGGCCCTTAATCCTTTAATCGGCTATGACAAGGCTGCTCAGCTCGTCAAGGAATCATTGAAGAGCGGCAGAACGATCTTTGAACTGGCTAAAGAAGTCTACGGTATCGAAAAAGAAGAGATAGAAAAAAGACTGTTTCCAGATTGATATCGAGATCGTATAAAAATCGGAGGTAAAAGTATATGAAAAAATTATTGACTCTGCTTCTTGCGGCAATGATGCTTATGGGGCTTGCGGGATGCAAAGAAAAGACAAAAACCGTAACTGTCAATATCTATGGACCTGGCGCAAGCGATCCTGATGTATTCACTGTCGCTCAGAAAGCTGAAACGATCAAGGATGTGCTGGATCTGATGTCTACCCCTAGCGTCTTTGAATGTGCATATGAACAAAAAGGCGATGGCTTTGTCATCATTTCGATAAAGATGCCGTCGGGTCAATACGACAAGGAAGGTTCAACTTTCGACATCAGCAGGAACGGCAAGCCGATCACCGGCACCATCGATAAAGAAGGCGTAAGCGATGGCGATGTCATCGAGATCAGATACAACGAACCTGCAGCTGAACCCGAGCCTGTACTTGGAACCTGGGAACTGTTCGACAAGTTTAATGTCGTGCTGAACGAAGAAGAAAAAGAGATCTTCGCAAAAGCTACAGCTGACATCCTGAGTGTGAAGTATGAGCCGATCCGCGTTATTGCCACCCAGGTCGTCAATGGCACAAACTATGCTTACCTGGTATCACAGGAGAAAGTCGTAGAGAGCCCGAAAAAGGAATTCTACATCGTAAAGATTTACAAGGATCTTGAAGGCAATGTCGACTTCAAGGCTATAAACAAGCTCGATCCTACTTCGGTCGTAGCCAAGGAAACTCTGGAAGCAGTAGCTGGCGGATGGAGCGTCAGTGGTCCGGATAATTCAGCGATCCTGCTTGATGAAAATGCTCAATCAAGCTTCAACAAAGCCGTAGAGAACTACGTTGGTGTCAACCTGCAGCCTATACAGCTGCTTGCCAGCCAGCTGGTAAGCGGTGTCAACTACGTCGCTTTATGCAAAGGCCAGACAGTTAGTGAGAATCCGCTCAATGGCATCTATGTCGTGACGTGGTATGCACCGCTTGACGGCAATCCTGAGATCATTGATGTCAAGCTGCTGGATCTTGATTACTATACAGTCGGCGAATAAGCAGTTAATCAAATAGAAACGGAAAGAGGATAAAACCTCTTTCTTTTTATCTGGTATCATAAATTCAGATCAGAAAACAGATAATAGATATGAGAGGTCATTATGAAGATCCTAAAGAAAGCAGATTATGAAAAACAGATAGCCGGATCAAGAGATGAACGCATGAAGTGGTGGCGAGAGGCGCGCTTTGGCATGTTTGTCCACTTCGGACTGTATTCGATCATCGGCAGACACGAATGGGTGATGGCGATGGAAGGCATAGACAGGGACGAATATGAAAAGTATGCTGATCAGTTCAAGCCTGAAGAAGGCTGTTGCCGAAAGTGGGCCAAACTCGCCAAACAGGCAGGCATGAAATACATGGTCCTTACGACTAGACATCACGAAGGTTTCTCTTTGTGGGACTCAAAAGTCAATCCGTTCAACAGCGTCAATTACGGATGTCATCGCGATATCGTTAAAGAATTTGTGGAAGCCTGCCGTGAAGAAGGCCTTAAGATCGGTTTCTATTCTTCCCTGATGGACTGGCGTCATCCTGATGGCGAAGCCTGTGCTTATGACAACGAAGCCAGAAGAAGGTTCCTTGATTATATAGAGGCATTGAATACTGAGCTATTAAGCAACTACGGCAAGATCGATATCCTCTGGTATGATGTAGCTCAGCCGATGGAGTCCTGGGAAGCCTGGGATTCTTTGGCCCGCAACCAGCGTTTAAGAGCTTTGCAGCCTGACATCATCATCAATGACCGTTCAAGACTTCCTGAAGATTTTGGTACTCCGGAAGGAAAGATCAGGGTCATGGATCGCGATTGGGAAGCATGCATGACTTTCAACGATATCGCCTGGGGCTATCTTGATGAAAAGCAAGCCCTGCCTTATGCCTACACAGCGCAAAGGATCCTGAGGATGCTTAATACCTGTGCCTGCAACAGTGGCAATCTGCTTCTTAATATCGGCCCTAAACCTGACGGATCGATCCCTGCCGATGCGATCGAGCCGTTAAAGGAAGTAGGAAGATGGTTAGAGAAAAACGGGGAAGCAGTATATGGACAGCTTCATCCGAATCTTCTTTCAGGATCGTGGTATAGAGGCGGCAACGGCATTTCCGGTATCACTTATGGCAAGGATCTGAAATGCGTATATCTGTGGAACTGGATCTCTCCTGAAGAAGGAAAGATGTATTTCTCCGGAGCTTTCACCAAGCCGACAAGAGTGATAAAACTTTCGACCGGTGAAGATGTGGATTTCATCTATACTGATGACAAGCGTATCGAATTAAGAGGACTTAAGATCAAAGAAGACGAGATCGTTCCGGTATACAAGATCGAGTTTGCTGAACCGCTGGTCTATAAACCTTTCCATAAATATCCGCAGATCTGGTTATAAACAAAGCCACCGAGTTTATCGGCGGCTTTTATTTTCCACACAGTTTGAGGAACTTTTTGTCGTTCAGCTGTTCATTGGTGATATATTCTCCATCATGAAACAACGCATAGGTAGTGATCGGGGTCGGAGCGTTCTGGGCCTCTATCCTGCTTATAAATTTAATAGCTTTGAAAGGAATGTCGTGTTCCAGGGCGGTCTTTTCTAAGATCGGTACATACTTGCCGTTGAAAGGACACTGGTTCGTGTAATACAGGACATAACCTTTTTCATCTATATGAGGATGTCTGGCACAGTCTTTGAATACAGGCTTTTTTGCCTTTGATGAGAAAGGAAGATACCAGAGCTGAATAGCGTTATCCGCTTCATCGGAGACTTTAAATCCCTTGTGCAAGAGAAATCTGGGGTCAGAAAGAAACGGTTTCTTTTTGGCTGAAGAGAGGATACAGAGACCTTTCTTTTTCCTGGCCTTGCTGTCAAAGATACACTCGTTAAGCAGATCATCCCCGTATCCATGTCCCTTCAAGGAGCCCGATACCCAAAGACAGTCGATATACATATAACCGTCAGCTTCGATCGGATTCCAGGCGTTCTCAGCCGGAAGATACTCAATAAAACACTTTCCTCTTTCGACGCTTTTCAAAAAGACGAGGCCCTCATCAAATCTTTGGGCCAGCCACTGCTTTTTGGAAGAGACCTGAATGTCGTCGTTGTTTGAGATGGCACAGCAGATGTGTTCGTTTTGCAGATTCTCTTTAGTTACCCTGATATATTCCATTGTTTCCCCCCTTTTTTTTAGTCAAAGATGCTGATCTGTTCATATTGCCTTGGAAATTCATGCATGTACCTGAAGCAGTCTTCCGGTGTATACATGATCCCGTTTTCGCTGCAGATCTTCTTAAATGATCCCATCAGCTGCTTCTGGTTAGGACTGGGGATCTCATAGGCATTGCCATAAGTCCTTATATATCTTTCTTTCATACCGGGGAAGTGCTTATCCAGGGCTGCATAGTAGTATTCCCTGTCACCTTCCCTTAAAGTCAGTCCCATGCCGAAATCAATGATCCCTTTAACTTTGAGCCTGACGCATTCCTTCAGGATAGCTTCAACATTTTCCTTCGTATCATTGATGAAAGGCAGGATCGGCGTTATCCAGACGATAGTCGGGATCCCTTTTTCCTTCATTATTTCCAGGACCTCGATCCTTCTTCTGGTGTTGCAGACATTGGGTTCAATGATCCTGCACAGCTCATCGTCATAGGTAGTCAGGGTCATTTGTACTACACACCTGCCCTGTCTATTTATTTCATCAAGCAGATCGATATCGTCGAGAATCCTGTCGGACTTGGTCTGGATCGCCACTCCGAAACCGTATTCCTTGATCACCTGCAGACACTTTCTGGTAAGCCTAAGTTCCTGTTCGCAATGCATATAGGGATCAGACATTGCGCCGGTAGCGATCATGCATTTCTTTCTTTTGGACTTTAAAGCTTTTTCCAGAAGTTCCGGGGCATTGATCTTAACTTCGATATCTTCAAAAGGATGTGTAAACTGGTAACACCTGCTGCGGCTGTCACAATAGATACAGCCATGCGTACAGCCGCGGTAGATATTCATGCCGCAGTAGCCGTTATTGGTGGTCAGTATCCCTTTTGCTTCTACAAAATGCATATCATCCCCTCGCCTTTATCGGATGTCTGATCACGGTCTTTAATCTTTCGGATGCAGTTTTTCTTACATCAGAAAGATATATCTCGTGATGTCTTCTTGAGTCTGAAAGATCATTCTCATAGCCCTTTTCTTCAATATATCTGTCCATGAGTTTGACTGAAGCCGGTTCATTGTCGTATGGACCTGTATGCATGATCTGGACGCAGAGACCTTCTTCGATCGTGAGGAATCTGACTGGAGTGAAATCCATTTTCTTTTTTCTGGTGGCTTCCTTGATGGCCCAATCAAAGTCTTCTTCTGTTACAAAATCCGGGATCCTTATGACTGATATCCAGTTGAAGTTCTCTTTATGAGCGTAGTCTATGGTCTGCGGATCATCCTGCCACCAGAAGCCTTCTAAAGGCGGGACGACATAATCAAAATATCCTTCGATCCTGTGGTCGGTATGCTTGCTCATTTTGATCGTAAAGGCGATCCCGTAAAGAAGATTCAGAGCTTTTTTGTATTCTCCTCCTTCGACATTTGGATCCCCTTTTCCATAAACGGCAAGATAGTTCATCTTCGGGATATTAATGATCTCCGGTCTTGCCTTGGGCAGATAGAATTCCTTGTATTCTTTCTTGTAGTCAAACGACATGACTTACCTCCTGTAAAGGTTCAATGTTTTTTCGCTTATCTGAGCTATGCGCTCTTTTACTTCTTCAGGTTCAAGGACTTCGACCTTGTCAGCAAAAGTCATGAACCAGGTGCATATGCTGTCGATATCGGAATGATCGGCTGTAAATAAGAGCTTTCCGTTTTCGGTCTTTGTGAAACTTTCGGGTCCGAATTCTTCGATCAGTCTCCATTTCACTTCTTCATCAAACAGAGCCTTTACCTTTATCCCCTTCGGGAAGATCTTTTCATCAGAAAGATCGGGCTGCACAACACTTCGGTATTCGTATTTCTGACTCGTTTCATTCACCTTGAGCATGCGGTTGAGCTTGAAGAGCCGAAAATCTTTTCTTTCGCTGCACCAGGCATACAGATACCAACTGGACCATCTGAATATGAGATAGTACGGTTCGACCAGGCGCTTGCTTTCACCGCCTGGTGAATAATAATCGAAGCTGATGAGATGCCTGTTTTCAATGGCGTTTTGAATGATCTCGATCTTGGGAGCCAATGAAGATTTGTTCCAGGAGGAAAGATCGATAAGAATGAAGTCCCTGCCGCTTATAAGGCGCGAGGAGCCGACTTCCAGTTTTTCCATGAGCAGCGAATAATAATTGCTGCCGGAGATACTGTCAAGGCTTCTTAAGCCCGCCAGGATCATGCGCATATCCCGGGAACTTAAAAGCGTTCTGTCCATGCGATAGCCGTCCATGATGCTTATGCCTCCGCCACTGCCTTGAACAGTCATTATCGGGATGCCGGCCTTGCAAAGGTCTTCGATATCGCGGTTGATCGTCCTGCGGGAAACTTCAAAGAGTTCTGCCAGCTCAGGAGCGGTAGTCTTCTTTGATTGCAGGAGTATTGAAAGAATCCCTATCAGACGGTCTGTTTTCATGTTCAAGGAAATCATATCACAGCAAACATGACAGCTATATGTCATGTTAGAAAAAATAATTTAAAAAAAGAGCCTGAGCTCTTTAAGTGTTATCTATTGGCAGCTGGACAATGAATTTCTCGCCCAGTCAGGATCAGAGAACAGCGCCCTTCCCACACCGATGAGATCACAGGCTCCTTCTTCAAGCAGGGCTTCAGCGTCTTTGACATCAGTGATCCCTCCTGTAAGGATGACCGGAATGTTTACGACCCCCTTGATGGCAGATGAGGCATCCTTGAAATATCCTGGATAAGTCACGTCTTTTCTTACAAATCCGTTCATGCCTCCGGTGATGTCGATCAGATCAATACCGGCTTCTTCAAACTGTTTTGCGGCAAAAACGCTGTCATCGATGGTAGAACCTTCAAATCCGTAGTCACAGGCGCCAAGCCTTAAAGCGATCGGATAATCTGGACCAACCTTTTCTCTTACGGCTTTGATCGTCTGAAGAGTGATCCTGATCCTGTTTTCAAGCGATCCGCCGTATTCATCTAGTCTCTTGTTTGTTAAAGGAGAGTAGAACTGATCAAGCAAATATCCGTGGGCACAATGGATCTCGACGCCGTCAAATCCGGCCTTTTTGACTCTTAAAGCCGCATTCGCAAACTGCTCAATGATCCTGAGGATGTCGTCTTTGTTTAGAACGATCCTTTCCTTATCGGCGTTTTTGCCGCCAGGATGGATAATATCTGAAGGACCGTATACAGTTTCCTGACAGCCGTTTAATCCGGCATGATTGATCTGTACAAAGGCCTTGCTCCCATCTTTTTTAATCGTTTGAGCCAATCTGCTTAGACCCTCGATATCTTCATCTTGGGCAACAGAGACCTGATTGATGCTGGCCTGACCTTCACGGGATATGAAGCAGTGCTCCGTTATGATGAGGCCCAGATAACCGCCCTTCGCTCTTTGGCTATAATAATCAAGAAGTTCTGCAGACACTTTTCCATCATCTGATTTGGATGTGGCCATAGGCGGCATGATGATCCGGCTGTTTATTGTAAGATCTCTGACTTTAACAGGTGTATTTATTATTGACATAGTTCATACCTCGATCGTTAAGTCTTTTATATCAAAAGAAATATGAGCTATCAAGCAAAACAACCAGAACCATTCAAGCAAGATAGGCAGTATTTGTTGCCTTAGGCATAGATTCGATCGTAAAAAATAAGGACAGCAGGAAGAAATGTTTTATAATAGAAAAGAGGTATTTAGCATGTTTAAAGTTGACGATGAAGCATTAAAGTCCGTAAGCGGCGGCGCGATGAGAGTTGACGATTACCAGTCCTTATATGATTATCTGCGTCTAGAGAAGGATATGGGTTCTTCGCTTGAACAGATGATGAAAAAGGTCACCGAAGACTACAACAACAAGCTTGATTACTATGATCTTCTTGATGATGCAGGCAATCCGCTGAGTCTGGAGACCCTTCAGGAAAGCGTTAAAAAGTGCTGGGAAGAGCTTGGATATTAAAAAATTCAAAAAAATCAAAAAATTTTTGCCACTATTCTGAGATTGTCGTATAAATATATGAAAAACAGTTATAAAGGGAGGAAATATTATGGCAGACAAGAAATTATTAAATGATGATGAAATAGAGAATGTTACAGGTGGTATCAACATCAATAGAGCAGCAGCATCGCTGACAAACAACTCTATTAACAACGCTTCTCTTACAAACAGTTCATTAACGAACAACTCATTGACCAACAAAGCAGTGCAGTCGTTAACCAACAGTTCATTAGTTAACAGCTCGTTAACAAACGATTCATTGACCAACGCTTCATTAGCAAATGATTCACTTACAAACGATTCATTGGTCAACGACTCATTGACCAACAACGCGGCTAAGTCATTGACAAACAAAGCCTTACAAATCAAAGGCAGATTCTCTGATAAAAACATCAAGATCTAATAGGAACAAACTAAAAGATGAAACGAAAGTCCCTAATAAAGGGACTTTTTCATATCTGTGGATGTTTCGTTAAGTAAATATAATTGTTATAATTTGTTTGATGAAGTACACAATATTGAATAAATTCAAATACTGGCTTGATAAACAGATGTCCAAGGGCACAGTCAGTATAATCAAACTGCTCACTATAGCGGTGCTTGCTGTAGCTGTGTTCGTATCGACTTTTGAGATCGCCTTTCAGCTGTCTGATGCGATCATATCAACCTTCTGGGATTCTCTGGTCTCGATCTTCAATTCGTCGATGCCAAGCAGCGAAGAAGGAACATTCATCTATATCGTTCTCAACACGATCTCGGCTATTGCGGGCATCTTCTTCTCAAGCCTGCTCATAGGTATCGTATCCAGTGCGTTTGAAGAAAAAGTTGAAAGTCTCAGAAAAGGCAACTCTGTTGTTCTGGAAAGAAACCACACCGTCGTTCTGGGTTACAACCTGGGTGAGCATGGTTTGCTCAAACAGCTGATCCTGGCCGCAGGAAACAAGCGCAAGGTCATCGTCATTTTGACCGATATTGAAAAACCGGAGATCGAACAGGATATCAGCGATTCGATCGATGTACCTAGGAATATCGAAATAATCTGCCGTAACGGTGATATCACCAAGGTCAACAGCTTGAGGTGCTGTTCGCTTGAATATGCGGAAGTCATAATCGTCAATGCCTTGAACGACAATCGCCGTACAAGAGCTATTCTGGCTGTATCCAAATTAAAGAAGGAATTCCCGGAATTCAAGGCCAGGATCATTTCCTGCGTCTCTGATGTCAGACATCTGCTTCCATCCAACAGAATGACCAACGACAACATGACGATCATGAAGACCGATGACTTCATGGCCAAGATCCTGGCTCACACTTCTACTGAACCGGGACTTTCGGTAGCGTTTAGAGACATGCTGAACTTTGAGGGGGCAGAATTCTATTTTGAAGAAGATGTGAAATTCATCGGCAAGTCGATCCTGGAGCTGGCAAGCCTTGTAGATAAAGCGGCGATACTCGGTGTCTATAGAGATGGAAAATTCAACCTCAATCCTGATGAAGACTTCGTAGTCGAACTTGGAGACAAGCTGATCGTCTATGAAGAATACAAAGGCTCATATGAAGTCAAGGATATCGAAATGAAGAACGTGTCCGACCGTGAATTCAAACCGCTTAACAGATGGCCAAAGGGCAAGATGGCGATCTTTGGCTATAACGATCTTTTAAAGACGATCATTGAACAGACCAGCGAGGATATCGATGAGATTGTACTGATCTCGGAATGCCAGGAAGAACTGGAAGAGATCGCCGGAAGCATCGACAAGTTCAAGTTCGACATCATTTGTGATGACTATGATGATCACCTTGAAGAGATCGCCGCAAAGGTCAATCACATCATCATCCTGACCGAAGAGGAAGAAGATCAGGAAGATGCGGATACTGATGCGATGCTGATATTGCTGAAACTGGCTGATCTTAAAGAAAAGCACAACTATGGATACAACATAACCTGCCAGCTCTATCTTGAAAGTTCGTTTGATGTAGCACCGAAGAAGACAGGCATCGACTATCTGATTGGTTCAAACGTTGCATCCTTGCTGCTGGCACAGGTCTCTCAAAACTATGCGCTCGAGCAGATCTTTGGTGAACTGCTTTCAAGAGAAGGAGACGACCTGTATTCAAAGCCTATCAAGTCGTTCAATCTGGGCACTGAACACGACTATTCGTTCAGGGCTCTTAAACAGATCACGCTGTCATACAAGTATACCCTGATCGGCTGCATCCATAAAGATCAGACTATCCTTAATCCATCGCTGGATGAAAGGATCAGTTTTGATAAAGATGACAGACTGCTGGTCATGGGTGAACAGTAAAAGGCAATTTTATATCAGACTCATAAAAAAGATAATATAATTATCTAAATGAGAAAAAAACTGGCTGTAAACATATTAGAAGGAAATCTTTGGAAAAACGTACTGCTCTACAGTATTCCTATTATGATCTCTAATATCTTACAGCTTTTATTTAATGCGGTAGATATGATCGTTGTAGGCCGCTTCTCCGGACCTTTATCTATGGCGGCTGTAAGCTCTACCGGTTCTCTGGTGGCCCTGGTCATAAATCTTTTCGTAGGACTTTCGGTGGGGACGACCGTCAGTATCGCCAAGCGTATCGGCTCAAGAGACTACGACAGTGTTCAGAAGGCTGTCCATACTTCAATCGCTGTAGCGCTCATCTTCGGTTCGTTTCTAACAGTCGTAGGGATCGTCTTCAGCAAGCAGTTTCTGCTTTGGATGGGTTCGCCGGAAAATGTCATCGACAAGAGTACCTTATATCTGCGCTGTTATTTCTCGGGCATGATCGCTACGATGACTTATAACTTTGCGGCTGCAACTTTAAGGGCTAAGGGCGATACCAGAAGGCCGCTCATTGCTTTAGTCACAGCCGGCATCTTGAATGCTACGCTAAATCTGTTTTTTGTGGTTGTGCTGAAACTCGATGTCGCCGGTGTAGGATTGGCCTCTTCGATATCTTCCTACGTATCGGCCTTTATCGTTTTGATGACACTGATCAAGGATGAGGGATTGGTCCATCTTGAGATAAGACATCTGTATATCGATAAGGATGCCCTGAAAGAGATCGCAACAGTCGGTCTGCCGGCGGGTATCCAGTCAACTTTCTTCAACATAAGCAATGTCCTGATCCAGTCTTCGATCAACAGCTTCGGTTCAATAATCATGGCCGGCAATGGCGCTGCTTCTTCGATCAGCGACTTTGTCAGCAATGTCATCGTCGCTTTCTATCAGGGCTGTCTGACTTTCACAAGTCAGAACGTAGGCGCCAAGCAGATCAAAAGAGTTCCAAAGATCCTGCTGGTCTGTGAAGTGCTGGCTGTCTTTCTGGGCTTTGTGACCGGCGAAGCAGCGCTGCTTGCGGGTGAATCTTTATTGAGCATCTATGCCAGCGACCCGGAGGTCATAGCAGCCGGCATGATCAAGCTAAGATGTGTTACGCAATATTATTTCCTTTATGCAGCCATGGAGGTCATCGTCGGATCCCTTAGAGGCATGGGTGCTTCGATCTTTCCAATGGCGGTATCTCTTCTGGGGATCTGCGTCTTCAGGATCTTCTGGATCATGACCGTCTTTCAAAGCATCCATACGATCGAGATCCTATACTATTCCTACCCTATCAGCTGGATCATAACCGGTGTCATCCATCTGTTTACCTGGTTCTTCATCATGAATAGAACTATCAGGAAGCAGGAAGCAGATCCAGAATAAGCAGAACTCATGATAATATTGATATCGTGAAAAACAAGAAACAGCTCGATATCGTTAACGGTCCATTATTAAGCAATATGATGATGTTTGTCTGGCCTATCATGCTGGCAAACATCCTGCAGATAACTTTTAATTTCGCGGATACGATCGTTGTCGGAAATTTTGGCTCACAAAAAGCCCTGGCGGCCGTGGGTACAACAGCTCCGATCACGATCTTTTTTACCTGGGGCTTGCAGGGCCTTTCGATGGGGGCCAATGTTTTCATTTCCCGCATGATCGGATCAGGCAAAACAGAGAGAATAAAAAACGCCATCTATTGTGCCCTGCTGATCGGCTTCAGTGCGGGAACGATCATCTCCTTTATCGGTGTGATATTTGCGCAGATCTTTCTTGAATTGCTGGAGACCCCTGCTGATATAATCGGCTATTCAGTTTCTTATCTGAGGATCTATTTCTCCTGCTGCATAGCGATTGGGACTTTTGATTTTGCGACAGCGGCTTTAAGAGCCAACGGCGATACCAGAAGGCCGACGCTTTATCTTGCGGTGTCAGGTGTTTTGAATGTCCTGCTTAACCTTTTATTTGTAGTAGGACTTGGAATGAATGTTGAAGGTGTAGCACTGGCAACTGTCATCTCACAGTTCTTTGCCTGTGCTCTGGCTTTAAACAGGCTTATAAAAAACAATGATCTGATCATCAATAAGACGCTGTTTGATAAGGATATAGTTGTGACGATGCTGAAGTATGGCATACCTTCAGCGATTCAGAATCAGATGTTCTCTTTCAGCAACATGATCATTCAGTCGAGTATCAACTCTTTCGGTTCAGATTTTGTGGCAGCCAATACTGCCGCAAACGCGATCGAAGAATATGTGTATGTCTTTGTTGATGCCTTCCCTCAGGCTTCGTTGACCTTTACTTCTCAGCTTTATGGTGCAGGCAAAATAAAAAAGATCAGGGATATGCTGATAATGGCGTTTGTGCTTTGCTGGCTGGGAGCTTTTGCGATCGGCCTGGTTATCTATTTAAACGGTCCCTTCTTCTTAAGCCTTATGAGCAAGGATGAAGTAATCATAAACCTGGGAATGTACAGGCTCAGATACGTCACGCTGTTCCTGTTTATAAACGGCCTTCTGGATGTTGTGGTCAACAGCATCAGGGGTTTTGGCATCGCAACTTTGCCTACGATCATAACGCTATTTGGGGTCTGCGGTTTCAGGATCCTTTATATCTATACCTATTTTGCTTCTCATCATACAGCGCAGAATCTGTACCTGTGTTTCCCTTTGAGTTGGCTGATAACGCTGTTTATACAGTCGATCATCTGGATGTTTGTCTATCAAAGAAAATGCAGAAACGCGGAAGAAAATCTTCAAGCTTTCTGATTCTCGAACTTAAGAAAATGTTATAGTTAAATTGATTAATTCAAACACATAATAACAAGGAGTGAAACAATGGCATTACATGTAATGGATGAAGCTAACCGCTGTCTGCAGTGTAAGAATCCGATGTGCCGCAAGGGCTGTCCGATCAACACGAACATTCCGGAAGTAATAAGGCTCTTAAGAGAAAACAAGCTCAACGAAGCCGGTAAACTGCTTTTCTACAACAATCCTTTGACCACGGTCTGTTCGCTTGTATGCAACCACGAAAATCAGTGCGAAGGACACTGCGTCCTCAATCACAAGGGCTCGCCTGTCCACTTCTCTCTTATTGAAAACTATGTTTCTACAACTTATGCCAACCAGATGACAGAAGGTCCAAAACCTTCCAACGGCATAAAAGTTGCGATCGTTGGTTCAGGCCCGGCAGGCCTGACTATCGCGGTGATCCTTGCAAGGTACGGTTATCAGGTCACGATCTTTGATATCCACGACAAGATCGGCGGTGTCTTAAGATATGGCATCCCGGAATTCAGATTGCCTAAGGCGATCCTGGATGACTTTGAGATGAGACACCTGATCTTAAAAGGCATCAAGGTCAGACCTAACACAACGATCGGTACCTCAATCACGATCGACGATCTTTTTAGAGACGGGTACAAGGCGATCTTTGTCGGGACCGGTACCTGGAGGCCAAATACCCTTAAGATCAAAGGCGAATCTTTCGGCAATGTCCATTTTGCGATCGATTATCTGCAGAATCCTGATTCTTACCATCTGGGAGATAATGTCATAATCATCGGTGCCGGCAATGCCGCCATGGATGTCGCCAGGACCGTTATCAGGAAAGGTTCAAGAAACGTGACCTGTTTTGAAAGAAGAGACAAGGTCACAGCTTCACAGTACGAATTCTCCTACGCCAAGCTTGAAGGCGTGCAGTTTGAATTCCATAAAGCTCCGATCGAAATAAAGGATGATGGTGTGATCTTTGTGGATACGAAGGAAGATGAGAACGGAAACGTTGAAAATGTTGAAGGAAGTGAAAAGTTCTATCCAAGCGACAGCGTTATTGTTTCGATCTCTCAAGGAGCGATGAACAGGATCGTAACGACCACCGAAGGTCTTAAGACTAATGACAGAGGTCTTCTGGTGGCAGATGAGAACGGCCACACAACAAGACCTGGTATCTTTACTTCGGGCGATGTCGTTTCCGGTGCCAAGACTGTCGTTGAAGCGGTTGCTGCTTCCAAGAAGACCGCTGAAGCCATGCATGAGTATCTGCAGTCGCTGCCAAAGGAATAAACATCACACAACAAGTGAAAAAATAAGCCGATATGCATAATATCGGTTTTTACTTGTTTTATTTTTTGTAAAATAGTATTGTGAGTTACTCTGAGAACAAGGAAGAAATCAATAAAGTATTTCAGATAAACAGTTTGAATAACCGCGGTCGCTTTTTCCTGAGGACTGAAGATTATGAAAAAGCGAAAGAGTGTTTTCTTGGTGTTTTGGAGATAGACGAAGAAAACATGGACGCCATTATGAGCCTCTTCCTTTTGGAGAGAGGTTTTAAGAGCGTCGATCAGGCTGTTGAATACTACAGGAATCTTTTTACTATTGAAAAGACAGAAAAGATCGAAGCCTGCGAATATGAGACAGAACTCATTGAGCAGTTCATGAATGAATATGCCGTTGAAGGCTATCTGAGCAAAGAAGAGATTGAGGAACTGTTTAAATATGATGAAGATCTTACTTATGAATCAAAGCTTAAAGGCTATGAAAAGCAGAAAGAACTTATTGAAGAAGAAATAAACAAGAACATCTCTCTTTCAAAGCTTTCCAAAAGCCAGGATCCTCAGGCCAAAGAGATAATCGGCAGGATCCTTGAGCCATACGATGCCAAGATCGAAGAAGCCAGAAACGCCGATCAGTACGCCAAAATAAAGGTAGCGACCAATTACCGCCGCTTTATCGAGAAGCAAAGCGAAGAAGTAAGACAGCTTTCTAAAAATGCCAGAGAAAGAAAAGACAACGATTATAATGCCGCGATTGAACTGTTTTATCAGGCCGAGGAGATCGATGACTTTGAAAGAGCGATCGAGATCTTCAGAAGCTTTGAAGGTTATAAGGAAGCCGATGAATATATTAAGAACTGCCAGGAAAAGATCGACGACATCAAAAGCAGACAGAAAGCTATTGAAAATCAAAACAAGGTCAGAGAGCTTCTGAAAGAAGCGGCAGAACATCTCAAAAACAAGGAATTTGAAAAAGCCGATGAGCTTTACTTTGAAGTCATCTCGATCGATTCCGAAAACAATGACGCCTATCTTGGCACATTGCTGGCTGAAAACGAGATCTCAAACAGGGACGAGCTTTCCAATATCTATTTCAAGACTGACTACGCGCCAGTAAAGATCAAGGCCATCAGCGAATCAACTGATACGATCGAAAAGTATGCGGATAAATACTATCTGCCTAACTATCTGGAAAAAGAAGACATCAAAAGGCTTTTCTCATACGCTGATTTTGAATTCGACAGTTATCTTGAATCAGTCGTCAAGAAGAAGGATGAACTTAAAAAAGAATTTGAACGCAATCAAGCTATTTCGTGGCTGATGGATCACGAGAATCCTTTTATAACCGGTCTATATCAGGAGCTTAATGATAAGTATGATAAGCAGATTGAAGAATTCAAAGAAAAAGATGAACTGGAAACAGTAAACAAGACCATCAAATACCAGCGTTTCCTGAAAAACAGTATCCGTGAAGCAAAACAGAAATATGAGAATGCCTTAAAGAAGAAGGAAGAAGACTACCAGAACGCCAGAGAGGTCCTCAATACATCGAAATCTGTAAAAGAGATAAAGGACATCAAGAAGACGCTCAATAATCTCGGCGACTATAAGGACAGCCAGGATCTTTTGTTTGAAGCTTTGACCAAGATCGAAGAGCTTAAGATCGTTGAAAAGGAAGAAGAGTTCAAAAAGGAACTCAACAGTTATATTGAAGAAGCCAAACAATATCTAAAGGAAGACAGATTTGAAGATGCGGATCTGCTTTTCCAGAAAGTCTATTCTTTTGATGATGAGAATGTCGACGCCAGGATCGGTTTACTGATGGTTGAAAACAACTGTCATGACATCGTTGAACTGATCGAAAAATATAAAGAGATCTATTCGACTGAGCAGTTTAATAATGATTGTGAGCTTGTCAACGGCAAGTCGATGATCGACAGCCATATTCAGGCCATGGCTGATGAATACTCTGTTCCAGGTAAACTTGAAAGAAGTGTCATCATCAATCTTTACAACAACGAAGACATCTTTTATAGATCCATCGTTTCCAAACTGGAAGAACTGCAGGAAACATTAAACGATGATATCGGAATAGACGAGAACCTTTCCTGGCTCTGTGAACACGAAGACAATCAGATCGCGTCCCTCTTCAAGCAGCTGGATCGAGACATTCAAAAAGCGATCAAGAACGCCAAAAAGGAAGATATCGCCAACCAGAAGAAGATCAAGGAAGAATTCAAGATCTATGCAAGACACATCGATGAAGCTGTCATAGATCTATATAAGAAGATCAAAAAGCCGGTAGAAGAGGAAGAAGAGGTAGTCAAAACAAAGGAAGAACCGACAACTCTTGATGAGCTGGCATCATTGCACAAACTCAACCTTGAGGTAGAACCTTTAGAGATCCCAACACTCAAAAAAGAAGAAGAGGAAGATGTAAAGAAAGAAGAAGAAAAAGCAGAAGAGCCTGAACCGGTCAGAGAAGAAAAAACAGTTGAAGATGTAGAAGAAGAAACAGAAGCAGAAGAAAAGGGTCTCAAATTCAATATCCTGGGCCTTTTCAACAGCCTGAAAGAAAACAAGGAAAAAGAAGAAGAAAAGAAGCTTGCGGAAGAACAGGAACGCATTAGAGTCGAAGAGGCTATGAGGGCCAGATTCCTTCTTGAAATGGAAGAGGAAGAAAGGTCTAAAGCAAAAGAAAAAGAAATCAGAGAAAGACTCGAAGCTGAGCGCGAAATAGAAAAGCTCAATAAACAGGAAGAAGAAAAAACGGAGTTCATTGAACCTAAACCTTTTGTAATACAAAGGCCAAGACCGGTACAGGAAGAAGAAAAACCTGTTGAACAGAAAACCAATGTATCTGAAAACAATGAGCCTGTAAAAGAAAGCAAACAACCGGAAGAGACAAATAAACAAGCAGAAGATAAAAAACCGGTAAAGAAAGAAAAGCCTAAGAAAGAAAAGAAGCCAAAAAAAGAGAGAACTGCAGACGAGCGAAGAAACAGCAGGATCCTCTTTATAATGGGCGCAATAATAATCACAATGGCCGGACTGGTCATGGGCATCGTATACAAGACGGTGATCCAGCCTAATAATCTTTACAACGAAGCTTTGGCACTTACAGAAGCTCAACAGTACGATCAGGCAATTGAGATATTTGAAAAGCTTGGTGATTACAAAGATTCAGCACAGATGATCAACGATGCATATTTCAAAAAAGCCACGGCCTTATATGAAAAGGACGATGCATTAGGAGCTTTGGGTGTGCTGAAGAATTTAGGTTCTGACGAAAGCAAAGCCAAGATCAAAGAGATTAAAGACAAGATAATTAGTAACGCCAAGGTCGGTGATACGATCATCTTTGGTGAATACGAACAGGACGGAGACAGAGATAACGGCAGAGAATATATCGAATGGGAAGTTCTTGATATAGAAGACAACAAGCTACTCATCATCAGCAAGTACTGTCTTGATGTACAGAAATACAACGACACATCTGAAACGACTGACTGGAAGTCTTCTTCAATAAGATCTTGGCTCAACGGCAGATTTGCAGCTAACGCTTTTGATTCCGAAGATCCGGCAAAGGTAGTCATAACCAATCTTATTAGCGTTTCAAACGAGGAGGTAGAGGAAGATCAGATCACCAATGACCGAATCTTCCTGTTAGGAAGTGAAGATGTTGAAAAATACTATCCTCAGGAAAGCGACAGGATGTGCCAGGCAGCGGCCAGCCTTCAGGACAGCAACCTCTTTATAGATGGGAACGGTAACTGTAGCTGGTGGCTTAGAGATGGTATAGCAGAAAGCGATTACTCAGCGCTGATCGTCGATTCGAGTGGCATGGTTATGAATTCGATGTATGAAATTAGTAATGCAGTAAGGCCGGTAATGTGGATAACTAAATAGAGTTTTCAACAAAAAAAACAAGAAATTTTAGCAGAAAAATAGGCAAAAAACAGCATTTTTTAGCTAAAAAAAGCCTTAAAATAAAGAATTATACGCAACAACAGTAATTTACGAGTTAAAATAATATAGGATACATATGCAATCTTTGTATTTTTTTGAGTATCAACAAGGGGGTTGAATTATGAACAAAAGGAAAATTTTGTGGAGTAAAAATAGTTTCCTGAAAATAGCAGAAGTCTTTTTGATAGCTTTTATGATAACAACAATTGCTTGTCCTAAAGAAATCTCTGCGGCCGAGCAAGACGTTACGAAATATAAATTCTTTGTTGTGAAGAAAGATTGGAAAAGCGATTTAACTACCGAAAGGCCGACTAGCGTAAAAATTCAAGTTGAAAGCATAGATGGTTCATACAGCGAGGAAGCAGTTCTTCTTGCATCAGAAAACTGGGAAAAGGAATTCAGTTTACCTGCATACAAAACAAATGGTGATGAAATCGTTTACTCTGTTTATGAAAAAGAAGAGGGTTTGGCTAAATATAGCTTATCCAATCCGTCAACAAACAAAATAATAATCAGTGAAGCCAATAAAAACTGCATTATTATAGAGGACAACACAAAAAGAAACGTTGTAAATCCGCCTTATGATTTAATTCAAAGTACCAATAGCTTTTATGCTGTGCCATACGGGAATATCAGAATCGATACAAACCTTTTGTTAGAGAATGCCACAAAATCACTGAGCACTGGTTTTTCCTACAGCCCAGCTACTGCCATTTACTATAACCCTTGGAAACAAAGCGATGTTAGTGAAGCTGTACCTCGTATCTTATATACAGGGAATCTTAACGAGGGAGACAACCCCATTAATGGATCGATAGTACTAACATGGTCAGATAAAGCTAAAAATTTTGTAACAGGCGAAACATATGATGTTCAAATTACGGTTGACAATATAGTTATAAACGCAATAAACGCCGCTCAAAACAAGACAGTATCTATTATGTCTAACGTTAACGGACTATTAGAAATGGATTCGTTCGTTACATCGTTCGGTAGTTTGTATGATAACGTTATAGGTGTTGCGGCCGATATACAAATAAAGCTTGTTGGTGCTCCAGCACACAGTTATGCACAGATGTATGTAACTGATCTTGATGTTGGAGATTATGCAAGTGCTTATAGATATGGAAAAAACAACAACCTTCCTACAGATACCGATTCCCCTGAAGATCATGTCTCACACGGAATCAATGATCCTTATGTTGAATCTGTTGAATTAAAAAACGGAATCGCTTCTAGCGTTTATGTTGTTGATGACACCAGACTTGTTACCAACACGAATAAAGCTCGTTACATAGACGGAACAGGCTCAACCGATATAAACAACATTAGAAACTCAGTAAAATTCCTTGCTGAAGTTGGAGATGTTAACAATTGTTATAAGTACAGATGGACAGGATCAAAGTGCGAAACAGCCATCATTACAT
>JAFWKS010000442.1 GCA_017511325.1 Erysipelotrichaceae bacterium | reverse complement strand
GGTGCCAGATAAGTGTAGTTTTCCATAAATTAAGATAAATTATATTATCCTAAGATCCACACTTCAAGAGAAACAATCTCTAACAAAATCACTTTTTTATGGCTTTGAATATGAAGGAATCATATGGCTTCAGTTTGATGAATATCTTCTTTTCATATGTTAGAGTCTTTGAATTATTGAGATTTCTGATCTTGCCTTTTTTCTTAAGATTGATCTTTTGCGGATCGATCTCTATCTCAATGTTTTGATCATCAAAATTGAATACGGCAAGATAATCGTCCTCATCGTTTAGATAGTAGACATTTGAAGTATCATACATCGTCAAAGGCCTGAAAGCTTTATTCAGTCTTGCGATCTTATTGATCTCTTTGTTGACGGCAAATTTCAAAGCTCTTTTGATGGAGTTTTCTATCGTTTCCTGATCGCCCTTGATGCCATAGTTGTCTGAGAGCAGCAGTACTGTTCCTGAGATCACAGAGGCATTGTATCTTGAACGGGCTTCCTCTTCACTTGTTGCCGTTCTTCCATCAACAAGCGATCGGTATAGAACGGTGTGGTCAGGATCGTTGAACTGATAAAGTGTGTTATTGGTCCACCATCCGTAGTTAAGGGCATTGAGCACATACTTTACGTCTTCATGATGGCCAAAGGCGTCGCAGGAGGCTCTGCGTGAGTGGAAATAGCCGCAGGGAAACAAAGGAGCGATCGAGGAAGAAAGAAATATCTCTCTGCCGATCTTTTCGGGATCGAGTTCTTCCTTTATGATGTCAAAAAAATAGATGAGAGCCTGACGGCCGGTTTTGATAGCTTTGTTGTAACGTATCCCTTCAACGGCACCGTGGGAGAGAAAATCAACTTTGAGATAATCAAAGCCCATCTTTACAAATTCTCTAAGTGCCAGTCTAAAATCCTGCTCGGCTTCCGGTATCGTGATATCGATAGGATACTTGTTGTCGATAGGCGGATATAATGAACCGTCCTGGTTGTGCATCAGGATATCTTTGCGGAATTTCAGCTTGCTTCCTCTTAATGGGATATAGTCCTGTATAGCCAGATGACTTAAAGGATTCATATACCAGCCGACTTTCTGTTTCCTTTGATGAAGTTCCTTGATCAGCTTTCTGATCTCTTTTTTGCTTATACCGAAGACGGCATCGAAATTGATATATGTGACACCATCCTGCGATCTGAAATCAGGCAGCCTATGATATATGAGATCGGCAGCGGTCTTGACATGGTCGATATTGGTGGTGAGCGTCAATGCTGAATAGGAATTCCAGCCGAAAGGCACACCGTGATCCCAATGGAAGATATTGTTATGTTTTACAAGTTCACCATATTCTTCCAGTCCGTCTCTTATGTCTTTGTAGTATCCGCAGATGAAACGGGAAGAGGAAACTTCCTTGCCTTGTATAAAACCGTGTTCAAGATGATCGTGGGTATTTTCGTCCGCAACGCCTGATATGGCAGCAAAACTTCTGGCATCATAGGCAGAGCATCTGATGACGTTCTTGAAGGTATCGAAATCAAGGGCTCCGATCACAAGACCGTTAAGCGTCTTTGCATCATAGATGGCTGATACATCATAGCTTGTCCTTCCTGGTCTTAAAGTCGTAGTGTCATAATATGTCCACATGTCGTTGTCATAGGGGATGCACAGCATCTTTTCATCAAGGGATAGGAAAAGCTTATTTCCTGTATCGCTCGGATAGATGAAATCAAGCGGCGCAAGAAGATTGCTGGAGATCTCTTTATCTGAAGAAAGAGTGATCCACGTAGTGAAATATGGTTTGTCTTTTTCTATCTCGAAGTGCTGTTTAAGGATGTGATGATCCTGTCTGTAAGATACAGTCACAAGACATTTATCATCAATGATCTCTTCTTTGATGTCTTTTCTTGAAGCTGTCTTTGTACTGATCAGGACATTTTGGCTCCTGCCACAGGCATGAAACCAGTCGATGTCGTTTCTATCAAGAGAAAACATGACGGCATTGTCATCATAAAAACTCAATCCTATGCGTGAATAGGTGATGGTCTTATATATCTTCGGCTTGTTTTCAAGTCTTTTGAGGATCTCTTCATTCAATCTCTTCATAGTCAATGCC
Source organism: Erysipelotrichaceae bacterium (assembly GCA_017511325.1). The sequence continues at coordinate 2,429 of JAFWKS010000442.1, read as the reverse complement.
CCGTTTTTATTTTATAATAAAGTTACTGGTCTATAAGGAGTTTGATAATATGACTAAACAGGAAAAAGAAAAACGCGAGATAGAGCGTTTGGAAAAAGCGAGTGCCTTTCATGGTCACAAGCACTATTTCGCGATTTTGATCGTGGTATTAAGCATCGTCTATATCGTTGACGAGCTGGCATCCAACGTCAGAGGTGTCGTTGATGTACAGACGACCAGAGATCTATTCAATGTCGTCTATCCTTCAACAGAATACGATAATGCATCTGCAACTTTAGGCTTTGTAACGATGGCCGGATATCTGTCTTTTCTGATCTCCCCGTTTTACAAATCCATGGCCGACAAATACGGACGCAGACTGTTCTTGATCATCAATACCCTGGGAATGGGTGTAGGCATGCTGGTATGCATCATCTCCAAGAGTATCGTCGTCTATGTCATCGGCGCTGTCATCATGACATTTTTTACCCCGAACGATGTTCAGGTCATATACATCATGGAATGTGCCCCGAAGGAACATCGTGCCAAACTGTGTTCGATCACCAAGGGCATCGCATTGATCTCGGTTTCATCATTAGGTCTTTTCGTCAAGATGTTCGTCAATGACGCTGTACCTAGCACCTGGAGGAACGTCTTCATCATTCCGATCATCCTGGCTTTTGCGATCGGCATCGCCGCTATCTATCTTGTAAGAGAAACTCCGGTCTATACGCAGAAAAGACTTGAATATCTCAGATCTTCAGAAGAAGAAAGAGAAGCAGCCGCCAAAGCTGAAGCTGCAGCTGCTGAAGAAAACAAAAAGAAAGATGTGACTGTTCTGTCGGCTTTCAAATTCATCTTCACCAACAGGCAGACCAGAGCCATTGCAATCGTTGCCTTACTGATGGCTTTCTCGACCGGCTATACCGGCAAGTATCAGGCCATGCTTGAAGCGGGCAAATACAATGGTGTCATGAACGTCGATGCCATAAACATCTTCCTGATGTTCTATCCGATCATCAACGGCATCTTCACTGTCATTGGCGGTTTCATCACCGATTCCTTAGGCCGTAAGAAGTCAGCTTTGATCCTGGGTTTGTGGGCTGCATTGGGTCTTGCCATCTTTGCCTATGGCTGTCTTAATCCGCTCAACCCATATATCACCGGTCTTGCCTACGGCATCTCTATTGCGGGCCTGTGGTCGATCTCTGATATGATCTACTTCGTTATCACTTCCGAATCAACTCCGACCGAGATGCGTGCTTCTGTTGTCGGATCAATGCAGCTGATCGGTATGTTTGGTACCGGCTTCAATATGATCTACAACAACGTCGTTACCGTTCTTGCCGGATCTACCAATCTGCCGTTTGTTTTGACTATCGCCTATCTGCCGCTGATGGTCATCTCTCTGGCGATCATGATGTTCTTTGTAAGAGAAACAAAGGATGTCGATCTTGATAATGTGATGGTAGATTGATTATGGCGCTGATAATACTGATCGTACTTTTTATCCTGGTATGCATATGGGCAGCAGGATACTATGTATTCGCTTCCGTTTTTGTCTATAAAAATAAAGAAAAGGCTCCGTTGGATCCTGCTTTCATCGACTCGGAAAACGACATGATGAGACCGACAGCCAAAAGGCTCTACGCCTACATCGAACCACTGAAGGAAGAGATGAAGAAGCTTCCGCTAAAAAGACTGGAGACGATGTCTTTTGATGGAAACAAGCTGGTCGGGTATCTTCTTGAAGGTGATCCGAAAGAAGTCGTGATCTGTGTCCACGGCTATAAGTCAGACATCTATTCTGACTTTGCAGATAAGATCAAGATCTATCAGGACCGCGGTTCAACGGTCCTGCTGATCAACGACAGAGCGCATGGCGAATCTGAAGGCAAGTATCTGGGCTTCTCGGAGCTCGACCGCATGGATGTTTCCCGCTGGGTCGACAAGATCAATACGATGTATGAAAAACCGCGCATCTACCTCCATGGCGTATCCATGGGCGGAGCTACGGTCATTCATTGTGCCAATATGGAACTCGAGAATGTCTGTGGTATCATCGATGACTGCGGTTTTGATTCGATCCTGGGGATCAGCCAGTCGCTGATGAAGAACGTATACCATGTTCCATATTTTCCGCTGGGCTATGTTGCCTGGTTCTGGGCTCAGGTATTGAACAAGGTCAATTTCAATAAATCGATCGGTGAAACATGCGCTTTCGAATCGGATGTGCCGATCGTCTTTATCCATGGCAAGGAAGATCATTATGTACCTTGTCAGATGTCGATCGACATGTATGAACAGTGTCAGCAGCCAAAGGAGCTTCATCTTATCGAGGGTTGCGGACATGCGGCTGCCTACATGGTCGCTACTAAGGAATATACGGATATGGTCAACAGACTGATGAACGGAGAAGTTAAATAATGAAATATTTAGGTGTCGACTAT
>JAFWKS010000039.1 GCA_017511325.1 Erysipelotrichaceae bacterium | reverse complement strand
GCAGAAGCGGAAAAACATATCAGTGAGCTCAAGGGTGTTATCGAAAAAGCGAAGTCCGATGCTGCAAACAGAGGCTGTACATTAAACGAAGATTTTGTCAATGTCAAAGACGGTGAAATCGTTAAGGAAGTCAGGAAACTCACAAAGGAAGAGATCGATCTTTCTGTCAGAAGAGTTGCCAGAATCACGAATATCAGCATGTTCATGGATCGTTATCCGGCCGAACTCTCCGGAGGTCAGCAGCAGCGTGTCGCTATCGCCAGAACGCTTGCACCGGAACCTACTGTTCTGTTCATGGATGAACCGCTGTCCAATCTGGATGCCAAGCTGCGTCTGGAAATGAGATCGGAACTGCAGCGTCTGCACCTGGATACGGGATCTACGTTCGTTTACGTTACCCACGACCAGATGGAAGCCATGACGCTTGCGACAAGGATCTGTCTGATCGACAACGGCGATCTGCAGCAGTATGATGCACCGCTGGATGTCTACAACAAGCCGAACAATCTTTTCGTTGCCGACTTTGTCGGAAATCCGGCCATCAATTTCATCGATGCCCACGGCAGACAGTCAAACGAAAACTTCGAATTCGAAGTCTTTGACGGAAAGAAACTGACCTTCGTGCCAAACGGTAAGCTCGATATTGAAAAGTGGCGTGAGGATCTGAAGGCAAAAGAAAAAGCGAAAGAGGATGAATTCAACCGGAAGGCAGCCGGCAAGGGTTATGTCGAAAGAGGAAACAAGGAGTCTCATTTCAAGTACCATGTCGCCTTGATCAACGAACCGGAAGACTACGGCGATGAAGCCGTCTATACGGATGAGGATTATGTTATCGGTATCCGTCCGGAATTCATCGAAATCGGCGATAATGAAAAGCTTCAGGGCGAGATCTATTCCTCCATGCCTACCGGTATGGAAACGACCGTCCGTGTTGCGATAGACAACTATCTGCTGACAGGCGTCATGTTTGGCGGTGTCGTCTACAAGCTGGGCGACAAAGTCAAACTCGGATTTAAAGGCAAAAACGCGATCCTGTTTGATCGAAAAACAGGCGAGTTCATTGCCTTGGGATCGTTAAAGGTAGAGTAATAAAAAGCTCTCTGTGAAGAGAGCTTTTTATTTGTTTCTTTTCTTTCTTACCAGTGCGATGATTACGATGAGAGCAAATACAAGAGCTATAGCCGCAATCAGGTAGTTGAGGTAGTATTCGATCCCTTTCATTTCCTCAATATAAGTATAAAGAGGAATAACGGCCGCCAGCGCAATCAGCAGCACCGTCAGTAATGTCAGTCTTGCGGAAGAATAGTTGTTTTCCAGGTAAGAAACAACGGTTTCTTTCTTCTCCGGCTTCCAGTTCTTGACTTCCGGAAGCTTGTAGAAGAAGAAGAAACGGAACAGCGATTCAGACCGGATCATCAAGGCAATGAACATGATCATCATGTCTACCAGATTTAAGGAGAGCAGAGACATTACCCCGAACGATATCAGTATGCATGCCGGAAACATGGATGTGTATACCAGGTATTTCTGTACATCGGATGTTGTAATGATAAAGGCTCTTTTGGTGAAGATGTCGTAGAATATCGTTCCCTTTTTCCGGTCGTGGTAGATAAACAGACCGTTGAGTTCGGAAGCTTTCATGGCGTTTCTTTTCCGTGTCATAACATAATTCCTGCGGCAGTTTGCTGCCATCCTTTTCATCACCATTATACACGGATTTTCTGTGCTATCATTAAATAAAAGGAGATAGTAAAAATGATCATTCAGAGTAAAAGAGTATATATCGCCAGCAGTCTGATGCCGGCCCAGATAGAAATAGAAGACGGAAAGATCGTGAATATTCTTTCCTACGGCAAGAAAGAAGCGGATATCGATTATGG
>JAFWKS010000441.1 GCA_017511325.1 Erysipelotrichaceae bacterium | reverse complement strand
CTGATGATGGAGATCTCGGAAGCGATGTCCAATTCGCAGATCATCCAGTACAAGAAACGTTTTGAAAAATATGATCTGGTCATTCTCGATGAGCTTGGCTACTGCAGCTTTTCCAAAGACGCAGGAGAACTTCTGTTCAATCTGCTGTCTTCAAGAAACGAAGTTGGATCGATCATCATCACATCCAACCTGAGCATCGATAAATGGGACGAAGTGTTCAAGGACAAGATCTTAACAGGTGCGATCGTGGACAGGCTTACAAACAAGGCGCATTTGATCGACATGTCGGGAGAATCCTATCGCATCAGGCAGACAAGGATGTGGATGGAGGAAAATAATGGAAAAGAATAAAGCGTTTCGCTATATCGTCATCAAAGACGGCAAGGCAGACTTGAGATATACAGACGATTTTTCCAAGCTGCTGAAAGAAGAATTTCAATCCGGCTACGAATCCGATGATTTCCTGTTTTATCCCTATAAAGACATAAGGGTCTTTGTCGGATCACTTTCCCAGTTTGAAGAAAAGAAAAGTCTCATCGTCTATACAAAGAACGACAAAAGCGAAGGATATACCTTAAACGGAACGGTTCTTTTCGGCAAACTGTCAGAAAGTTCCGGATTCAGGTCGCTTTCCAAAAAAGAAACGATATTCCTGATGAAGAATATCAGATTGGAAACAGAAGGATTGAGCATAGTCAATGAATGGCCAAAGCATTACTGGCCAGATGGGAAAAACTACGATCTGAGCTCCTATATTTAGACTAAACAACGATGCCGGGGAAGACCCCGGCATCAATTCATATTTCAATAATTCAGCTGCACAAAATTCAATTGCGAAAGTGATCAGTTTTCAGTTGACAAATACATATATTCAGTTTTTAGTTAATCAGCAATAAACAGGAATTCTACTTCCAAATAACAAATCTCAGAATCAGATAAGCAATTCCTGCCATCAGTAGCGCTGTGATACTTATATAAATACATCCTTGCAGAAATCCGATAAAATGGAATTTATAATCCTTATACCCTTTACACCCTTTAGTTCCCGGAAGAATCAGCCAATCCGGTGTAATCGTACAAACCAGCAGCCAGTCCATGACGAGCAGGTCAACGACATTCCAGGTAAAGGCGATAATCCAGGTATATAAGAGCACATTAAGAAAAGTAGCTGGTACTTCTCTAAAATAAAGGATCGGAAAAACCGCCAGTATGACAAACAAAGCAATCGAGGCTAAACCACCATAGATTTTTGTTTTTCTTTTCTGTTCCTCTGTCGGCTCTTTCAGTGTCGTTGCATTTTTAATGTCTTCCGGATATTCATGAACCATTTCCCATGGAAAACACTTTAATAACATGTAAACATAAGCGATCCATAAGACTGACCATATCATTCCGTTTATCAATGCACTTTTAATCATAATGTTCCTTCCTTCTTTCTTGAAACATGAAAATCACAGCAGCCTCCGCCATTGGCCAGCGTCTGAGTTCTCTTCAACTCCGCTCCCATCAGATCATACGTTATGAAATCTGCTTCACAAAGATATCTGATCAGATGGAAACAACTTTCTCTTCTTCCAAGCTGACAAAGCCCGCATTGTGTATAAGTCAGATCGTAGTGATCTTTTCCTCTCTGAAAACTGTATTTCCAGTCCATCTCAAAATCAGACAGCTGTGAAAGAGGTGCTCCTTTTTCTTTCTGTAAGAGTGTTGTCTCATCAAATGCATCTTCACTTTTGTGACCATTTACCATTGGCTTGCTGTTACACAGAGTCAGCACAAACTGATGAAAAAGATCTTCGCTGACCATATCGGGACAGGCTTTATAGAACGACAGTGCATAGCACCCCATCAGAATATTGCCGATAAAAGGATTGTCTTTGGGAAGAACAGGTGTACGGATCACCATGGATCGATATTCTTCATGAACTTTTTTCTTTGATAACGAGAGCCCTTTCTGATCCAAAAAACGATAAGCATATTTATCAAATATAAGAGGAAACATTCTGGCAGTCAGATCATATTTCATAGTGCCTCCTTTTTGAAAATGCATTCAAAAAGAGTCTGATACAAAGCATCGACCGTCTTTTCATAGGCTTCTTCATGGAGCATCATCTTTTCTTCCGAAACAAGAGTAATGATTTTCAGCAGATTAGCAATCAAAGGATAATCAGGTGCTTCCCTGACACACTCGATACAGTTGAACAGTTCCAGCATTAATCCGCTTTCCTCGTTGATATCCGGATTGGTCAGATAGTTGGGCTTCCCCTGCAGTTTCAGAAGCTCTTCCAATTTAAGATACTGGTAAATGCTATCGGAAGAATACACAATGCTTTTCAGAAGTTGCTTTCCCTCATTAACTGTCATTTTATTCCGACCTTTCAGTCTGTCTTTAACCGATGTCAGAGCAATCATCCTTTTATAATCGATCAGTTCAATAACAAATTCCTCCTTGGAGGAGAAGAAATTATAAAAGGTGCTTTTTCCGATACCGCAGGAAGAAGTAATCTTCTCCACCGACATATGCGTCATCCCTTCTTTTTTCAGAAAATCGAACCCTGACTCAAACATTGCATTTTTTATTCTGGATTTTTCCTCTACAGTGAATATTTTCGGCATGTTTATTAACCTCTATAATTTATACGACCATTTCTATAATAATAGTCGTATAAATTATATATTGTGCAGCAAATGAAAGTCAATCCGGAAAAAAGGCCGTAGTAGACGGCAATCTCAGTTCCTGTTATTCAATATATCAGCATCCTCATAAATAGCGATTTTACGTTCTGTTTCTCATACAAATTATCCCATCAATTTGTGAAACAAATATGTAATCTGATATAGATATTTTACCAGTTCTATCCAGCAACATGAATGTTGATAATGATGAAATCCGCAATCAATTAAGACTGCGGATCATACTCCTTTATTCAATAAAGACTGTGAATGTAATGAACTGAATAGCTTCAGCTATGTAAGAGGGTTTGGGGAATCGCTATCCCCAACAAGTGCCTGTTTACAAAGTTCATAAAAATGAATTTTTGTCAGACAAGGCGAATCTTGCTCTAGAAGAGTGTTTTAGAAATGTAACTTTCTTAAACTTCTGAGGTAGTCAAAGACACAAAGAAAAATACAAATCTACAATCATTCATTTCAATTTTATAGGATATCGAAAGCATCATCGGGAGCGGCCAATTAAACCAATAGAAAGTAAAGGTATATTCTTCTTGATCATTAGATTCAATGAATCAATAGGAATATACCAGGATAAATAAACGAATTTACTTGTACTCAACTATTATTTTTTTGCAATTTCTACATATATAAGCTGTATGATAAGCTGCAAGTTTATGCACATCAAGAAGTATCTCGTTATCTTCAACGGTATAAAATAACTTTCTTTTTTGATGTGAAAAAACAAGCCTCTGTCCGTTGGTTATCAGATATCCTTTTTCAAGTTCATCATTACAATACGGACAACGTAAATTAACTTCTTGGTGTTGTGCAGATGGCGTAGACATCAACATAGCCTCCTGTCGTCATTTTTTCTATAGCTTTTTTTGCCATCCAAGTGTTATTGTCAAAATAACTTTTCTTTGCCTGGCTATCATAGTTTGTAGGAGGGATTGCATTAGCATTTTTCGGTGCATTATATTTAATCAGTGGTTCTCCGGTTGATTTAGTAACTGTAGTCCAGCACCATCCAAAAGCACACCTTCTTCCAATTTGACAAGTGGGATACCACATAGAAGTTCCAGTTCTTTTTACTGAGCAAACTTTATTTTCATAGTAGAATTTGTTGTAAGTTTTGGCTTTTACAGGCTTACTTTGATCCATTTGATTAAATGCAGCTCCCATAGCTTGGCTAATAACCCACTTAACCAATTCGCTATTAAGGTCAATTGTAAAATTCATTAGAGCATCTGCTGCGATTGCGATGTAGGATGAATAACTTTTAGAAGCTACCTCATAATAACCATCCGACCAAGCATAATAATAAGTAAATTTGTAATCATAAGTTGTTCCGTCAACAACAATTGTTGAATTAAGTTGTGCAGAAGCAGGAACAGTTTCTATAAGCGATGCTTCTGGTTTAATATATTCAATTTTGCTGACACCCCATTTATCTTGGTCTATTTCCTCAATACCATCCAGATTATAATCGTGAATTATCGATTCACAATTAGGTTCTTCTTTTGGCTCAAAATAAAGAGTATATTTTTCTTTATCTTCT
>JAFWKS010000440.1 GCA_017511325.1 Erysipelotrichaceae bacterium | reverse complement strand
TAAACAAAGAGTATACTTACAAAGTCGATGTCATCGATACACAGTATCCGACAATAGAGATCGCTAAGATATGGGATTACTTCAGAGCAGGTGATGAGATAGATCTCACTGATTTTATAGAAAGCGTTTCAGATCCGGTTGATGGAGAACTTGCTTACAGTGAAGAGCTGAAGGAAGGAACCTATACGATTGACCGATCGGAATTCATTGAAGATGCAGCAGGCAATTATTTCCTGATGGTTTGCGCAAAGGATAAGAACGGCAATGAATCATACAACGGTTTTAAAGTGACGATTGCCGGAGGAAGGGAACAGAGTGATGAAGAACTCGACCGTCTGGCATCGATATTTGTTGGCTATACAAAATACGATCTGGATGAAGGCATAGCATTCAAGGAGAACGATATTGAACAAGAGACTGAATATGGTCCAAGCATTTTAAACGGCCTTTGGAACAGCACGGAAGATGAAGATTATAATTATCTGAATTTTGAAGTTGATTATCCAAGGGTTTACAATTGGGGGCCTTTGGAGGCAACCATAAAGAAAAACGAAGGCTTGAGTAACGACTATTCTTTTGTCTTTTACGAGGGAAGCGAAGAAGAAACGGTACTTGGCTTTAAGCTCACGGATGAAGATTCGGCAATCATCTACGGCAATGATGAACAGGGTAACAGGCAACTCATTAAAGAAGTCTTCCATTTGAATGATGACTGTACCGTTAAAGAACAGACAACAAAAAGAAAAGCAAGGTTGAAAGTCGAAGTCGCTGCAACCCGTGTTTTGAATCAAGAGGTCTCAAGGATCGAAGAAGAAAACAGAAGAAGAGAAGAAGAAGCAAGAAAGAAGGCAGAAGCTGCAGCTGCAGCAGCACAGGTGGCTCAGGGAAATCAATCCTCAGGATCTCAAACGGGATCATCAGAATCTGTTCCACAAAACATTGATGTTTCAGGATATCCTGGTCAGGTGCTTGGAATCGTTAATGAAGAAAGAGCGAATGCCGGCTTATCAGGATTGTCTATGACTTCTGAACTGAATGCGGCAGCGCAAAAAAGAGCTGAAGAACTTGTATCTTTATATTCCCATTCCAGACCGGATGGATCTTCGTGTTTTACGATTCTGGAAGAGTATGGCATTTCTGTTGGAGGAGCAGGAGAAAACATTGCCGCCGGATATGGCTCACCTTCTGCCGTTATGAATGGATGGATGAATTCCGATGGTCATCGTGCGAATATCCTAAACGGAAATTTCAATCATATTGGAATCGGATGTGTCTATGTTCCAGGGACGACATACGGTTATTACTGGGTACAATTATTTACCGATTAAGAGGAAAACCAATGGATGATTTATTCACAACCGCTTGCATTTTATCATTTATATCTGCCGGTATCTGCATGCCGTTCCTGATAAAAGATTTATGTAAAATAAACAATCTTGTTGGTTTCGGTGACTGGCTAACTCCTTTGATCGTAACAGTAATAAGGTTTGTTTCTATGTCAATAATTGTTGGTGTGATTATTGTGTTTGTTTTCTATCTGCTAGGCATAGTTGAAATTAAAAAGATCGACAAACACGACAAGTAAAAAAATCATTAGTTCTAAAGGTTCCGGTAAATCCGGATCTTTTCTTTATGTTGCAACAGGCAGAATATTTGCTGCTTGAAATCCGAATGACCATTCAGTAAAGGCGAACTGACATAAAGCATACCTGTGTCGATAACAATATAATATTACTGATATTATAAGTGATAGGGCCAATTCCTCTCCTATACGAATAAGGGAGAAACCTTGGTTTTCAATCCTTGAAAAACTGAAATTCAGTGCCAGCAGCAGAGTAGTATGTCAACTACTCGGCCATGAATGACCGAGCTTGTAACTATCCGGTAGTGAGAGTGGATCTTATCCTCCTACCTTTATGGCTTATTGCTAAGCTGATGTTACATCAGGGGCGATTGACTGCGCCCCACTCAAAGAAGACATGCTTCCCTGAGACTCTACGAGGTACTCGATTCCCATCCGGTAGAGATTCATTGCTCCGATGCGGTCATCATTAGATGTATAGCTGCAGTTCGTGCATACGAAGGTATGCACTTTTTTATGGCGCGATCTCTTATCGATGTGTCCGCATTTAGGGCAGGTTTGTGATGTGTAGGCCGGATCGACCTTTATGACCTTTTGTTTATTCTCAACGGCTTTGTAGTTGAGTTTTTGCTCAAGGTCATAAAAGCTCCAGCTCACCATTTCATAGCGGTCTTTTCTCAAAACTTTTTCAGTAGCGTTTCGGATGCCCTTAAGATCTTCAAGAACGAACAGTGTCCCTTCGGGGCTTGATTCAACGAGTGCCTTTGATACGCAATGATTGACATCGCGCATCCAACGGTTTTCTCTTTGACCAATAGCTTTGAGTCTTCGTCTTGCCGAAGGAGTCTGTTTAGACTGGAGCTCACGTCTCAGCTGCTTATAATGAGCTCTTTTATTCTTGACAGTCTTGCCGCTGTAAAATCCGGATCTGCCTTTACTGTCATAAGTGCTGGCGATAAAATTCACACCTCTGTCTATGCCGACCACGTTGATAACATCTGTGTCGTTTAAGATGTCCATCTCGGCTGAAACTGATATGTGCAGAAAGAACTTTCCATGCTTACATATGACTTTGGCAGTACCGAAAGAGTAAACGGTCTTGTCAAAATATCTCTCCATGCCTTTAATGTCATAAGAGCACTTAATACGACCACGCAATGTGCCTACAGAAAATCTGTCTGAATTCAATGAATAGTCTCTGTTCCAGGACAGTGTCATCTGCGGGCTGTTATATTTGCATAATGTCCAGGGTCTTCCGCTTGTCTTGTTTGTCTTATATGAACCTATCACCGTTCTTACTGCGTTGCACGCCATTTGCGAGGGAAGACCGTATCTGCTTCTCAGCACGCTGTATGTGTGCTTTTGCACTGATGCCTGCGAGAGATCCTCTGTTTCAAAAATATATTCAGATACAAAAGAGCAGCCTCTGGCATAGGCCTTCATGCTTTCAAACAGGAGCTGTGCATCTTTTTTCCGTGGATGTATCTGTACTTTGGCGGTCTTAACTGATTCCATATTTATTCTCTAAAACAATTATATCACGTTATTTAGTGAATAATTATAAGTGAGAGAGCCAATTCCTCTCCCATATAAATAAGGGAGAATCCTTGGCTTTCTATTCTTGAACTAAAAGAAGTCTTTTGTATACGTTAAGAAATATTTATACATCTAAATAGTCATATGAAAAACGCAATTAACATTGCAATAGTCATATGATAAAATGTATAATTATTGCATAGATGCTGCAACTTTCGGAGGAAACAATATGTACAGAGAGATCATGAACAAATTGATTTTATGGAAGGACAGGAATAATAGAAAGCCTCTTCTTGTCTCGGGTGTCCGGCAATGCGGAAAGACATATATTATCAAAGAATTCGGGAATAATTGCTTTGATAATCTTGCATACTTAAACTTTGAAGAATCAGATAATGCTGCAGCCATATTCGATTATGATTTTGATGTAAACAGGATCATCAGAGAGATAGAGTATCATACCAAAGCAAATATCATTGCCGGAAAGACCCTGCTGTTTTTTGATGAGATCCAGAATTGTCCAAGAGCCATCACTGCCTTGAAATATTTCTCGGAGAACATGCCGGATCTGCATGTGGTGTGTGCGGGTTCCTTGCTGGGTGTCGCAATCAAAAGGGAAAAGATATCGTTTCCGGTCGGGAAGATAAACAGGCTGAGACTTTATCCGATGAGCTTTAAAGAATTCGTGATTGCCTGCGGAAAAAGTGATCTGATTGAGCTCTTGAAAGAATGGCCCACGAACAGGCCGATCCCCGACCTTTATTCTGTGCCGATGAAGAAACTCCTTAGGGAATACTACATTGTCGGAGGAATGCCTGAAGCGGTAAAAGTGTGGCTTGACAGTCACGATTATGAAGAAGTAAGCTATGTTCAAAGCGAAATACTGAACGACTATGCTGACGACTTTTCAAAGTACGCCCCTATATCGGATGTTCCTAAGATCAGATGGATATGGGAATCCATACCGGTTCAGCTGGCAAAAGAAAACAACAAGTTTGTCTTTTCGCATGTAAAGGCCGGAAAGAGGTCTGCAGAACTTGAAGATGCACTGCAGTGGCTGAAGGATGCGGGTCTGATCTATCAGCTGCATCTTGTTGAAAAACCGGAGCTCCCACTTTCGGGATTCGCTGATGAGACTTATTTCAAAGTTTATATGTCTGATATCGGACTGCTCAGAACGAAATCAGGTCTGTCTGCGAAGATCATACAGGACGAGGCGGCTCTCTATATGCGCTTTAAAGGGGCATTTGCCGAGAACTATGTCATGAATGAGCTCCTTTCCGTTGGAAAGGAACCATATTTTTGGCGATCGGGTAACACGGCGGAAGTAGACTTTATTTACGAAGATCGCTCTTCTGTGATACCGGTTGAAGTAAAAGCAGCCGACAATACGCAGGCAAAAAGCTATAAGCAGTTTTGTAAAAAATATCAGCCTAAGTTCGGATTGAAACTCTCTGAAAAGAATCTCGCAGAAAATATGTGCGAAGAAACAAGAACTTTAAGTCTGCCGCTGTATCTGGCATGGAATATAGACAATTATTGCTAGCTTTCAAAATTGTGTTTTCTTCCTTCCGGGGCTCCTGGTAATTCAGGAGCCTTTATTTTGATCCGGCAAAAGAGAAGACAGCAATACTCAACCGGGAAATATATATCAAACTTTATTATAAGTAATATTAACTTGACCGAAAGTGAAGACAAAACTATAATTTAACTAGAAGATTGTATTTTTTGCTCAACATAGGAAGGTGACAACATGAATAAGATACTTATAAATTCGATTGCAGTTATGCTTTCTCCGACAGGAGATCTGGTAAACAAACTCTGGCAGACAGTGTATGGAGTCATTAAAGATATCGGAACTCCATTGGCGACAGCTACCCTGGTCTGTTCTTCGTTTTATTTCTTCATTGTCGGCAAAGACAAAAACTCGCTGGACAAAGCAAAAGGACTGATGATCGGATCAATAGTAGGCTTGCTTATTATCTATCTGGCACCAACCATCATCAGCGCTGTAGTTGATGCAATCAACTCGTTGAGCTGATCTGAAACCGTCAATATTTTCGTCACTTACGTTATACTGTCAGTGACACATGACAACTGCAGAGATCCGTAAGGGTCTCTTTATTTTTTAGGAGGAACAATGGCAGCACTTATCGCAGCAGCAATCTATGCGCTTTTGCCGACAGTCATTTCGCTTTTGACGATGTCGGCAGTTACAGCCATGAAGGCGATCATAGAAAAGCGCTTATTTATCATCAACGGAAACGTCATCGACATCCTTGAGGATTATTTCGGATCCGGATCTTATCTGGGAAGAGCGGGAATTGACGTGGGAGGAATCATTTACGGAGTCGGTTTCTCGATCATCATCGTCTCAGCGCTTCTTTCCGTCATATCTTCATTTATCAAAGGCATGCAGGGAGAGGCCAGTGAAAATCCGTTCAATATACTTATAAGGGCAATAGCGACTGTCTTTCTTGAGATCATGATCTTCGGAGTACCGGGAAACAGGTGGTTTGGTACGGGTCTGTTAAGTCAGTTTGGTAACATGATGTCGGCAGTTATCGGTTACATCACGCCGCAGGCCGACAAGCTGATGAGTTCCGTAAAGGCATTCAACATCAACATCGCCACACCTGCCGATCAGATCGTCATCGTTGTAATGTCGTTTGCGCTTTTCAAATCAACAATCAGTGCAGGCATCGTGTTTGTGGAGCGCTGGCTGACCTTTGCCATGACGCTTCTTCTTGGACCTGTGTTTGTCGGTATGAATGCGACAAGACAGACCGCAGATACGTTCAAAAACTGGATCATGTCAGTTTTATCCCAGGCTCTTACGATCGTTATCAGCTTTGCGATTCTGATCTTCTATGTCTTTTCAATGGGGGATCTGAGCGGCTTCCAGTTCTTTACCCTTGGCGATGTGCTGTTTAAATATGCCTTCACACTGGCTCTTTTGTCTCTTTACAAAAATTCCGAAAAGCTCATGAATACCGTCGGCATCAGAACTGTCGCTAATTCCGACACTTTAAGGGATTACGGCAAAGGTCTGATGGCAATGGGCAGGCTGTGGAGAGAAACCGGCGGTATGTTGACTATGAGCCTTGGAAGAGAATACGGTCGCAAGGCTGGCCAGGAGATGACCCACAACTTCTCGATGGCCATGCAGAGAAAATACGGTGAAAACAGCAGAATAGGGCAGATGTCAAAATCCATGGATCTTAAAAGATCACCGGACGTGGCTGACAGCGGCCATTCGGCAAGGATCAAAGACGGCAAGTATACAACCGACGGCATCCCTGGAAGAAGCATAACAAACCAGAACGGTGTAGGCAAAAACGAGCAGAGCAGGATCGCCCAATCGGCCATCAGTGTCAATAAGGCAATGGACAGCGGTGTAGGTACACCTGTGAAGATGTCTGATGTCTCAAGAGCAAACGGCCTTGGGGAACTGTCTCATTTAAAGACCGGTTCGATGGGCTACATCGGTTCTGCCGAAAAACCGGTCTTGAACGATAAAGGCGAAATCGTATCTGCTCCGATCAATGGTCAGATCTTCAGAGGAACATGGACAAACCAGGGCAAGGAGAGCAATCCTTCAACCTATGCCATCTTCCCTGATCAGACGCCGCTAAATGTCGGCACACCTGTATCGATCGGCAAGAACAGCGTCGGTGATGATATCACTTACCGCGTCGGCAGAAACGATCCGATCTCGCTCCAGAACGGTCAGGCTTATATGTATGAACTTGAACCGGATCAGCTGATGAGCAGAGCCGCCTTTGAAGCAAACAAGGAAATCAGCGAAAAATACGGCAATTCCTATTCCACTTACCTTGAAGTCAACAGATCCGGCGAAGAAACCTACAACGTCAGAATGCAGGCGGACGGTTTCGATTATGTCTGGAAATATACGGCAAGCGAAAAAGTAAGCAACAAAATGTTCCATCAGGAAAACTACAAGGAAACGCAGAAAAGAACTTACAGCAGACTTGAAGAACTCTTCAAAGACGAAGAGGAAGTCAGAGGCGCGATCGAAGAGGAAAGAAGTAACATATATGGTCAGCCAGAGGACGAAGACGATGATTATGATCAGGACATGGATGCCCTGATGGACGAGGAAAGTGACGAGGAAGATGCCTGATCTCTATGACAACCAGGATTCCCTGGACCAGCTGGAAGAAGGCTCGAATCTAACCGATCAGGCGTCATCTGTCGGATCTTCGTTTGTCACCGGCAAACAAAGAGAAAAGGCTGCACAGCTGGCAAGACAATGGATCCATCAGTTTATTGATGCAGCAATAGAAGGCGGGATAAAAGGAGTCATTTCAACATTTGCGGCTCCTGTAGCGATCTTTGCGATTCTGGTTACGGCCGTTCCGCTATGTCTTGTTTCGGTCAAATATCTGCTCAATATGAGCGCCGATCCTGTCACGGATGCGGTCAGGGACGCCGTACACGAGGCATATGATGATGTTAAAAAAGACCCTGTCATAATGAACAACCTCAATATGAGCTATGGCTGCGAGTTCACTGCGCAGGATGCGCATTACAATGAAGACGGCTCGATCGACTTCGTTACCGAAGGCTGCGAGATCCATGTCGGATTTGAGCCGGATATCGAACTGATTGCCAGGATCATATCGGCATACACAACAGCAACCAACGGAACAATTGCTCAGTTTACCGAGAGTCCCACCTTTTTTGACGAAAACATCATCATTGATGAAAGTAACGGCGAAGTTGTCGGTTATAACTCAGAGGACCTGCCGGATATTTATGATGCGGGAAATTACGTGATATTTGACGGATACGATGCCAACGGCCTTCCCAAATACAAAGTCGCAGCGCCGGCGCAGAAACAGATCGATGAATTCTTCGACAGCGAATATACCAATGCTGCATCTGGTGATTTTGCGGATGTGATCCATTCGTATGCAGGCAGTTTTTTCGAAATAGAGACCGGTATGGACTTGTGGGAAAACAACACGATCCACCGTCATACGTTTACCTATTACGATGATGTCTGCTACAAGACCAAACAGGATGGCGTCTATACGGGAAGTGCATCGAGTACACAGGACGAAGATGTCCATATCCGTATGGGCAACACAAGGATGTGCGAAGTGGATCCGTCACATTACCGTATGGAAACGGAAGAAAGAAATGTTCAGGGATATCTGGGATCGGTCAGTATTCCGATCTACTTTGATCTGACAGGATACAAGGCGGAGGAACTGGAAAAGATCATTGACCGGCTTTCCTCTTCAAACAAGCGCTGTGTCTTTGAGTGGGTGGATGGAGAACTGATCGGCGAGGATATCTGCACCAATGATGAAGCTTCGACTCTGGT
>JAFWKS010000439.1 GCA_017511325.1 Erysipelotrichaceae bacterium | reverse complement strand
TCTGCTTGATCTTTCGCAATGTACAAGCATCTCAGGGATGTTCTGGGGTGCTAACCATCTTAGCAGCATCAGTGGCCTTTCAAATATGCAGACTGAAAACATCATAGATATGTCCCATCTATTTGAAGGCACGACCCGTTTGAGAAGTACAGATCTAAGAAACTGGGACGTGACAAATGTCAACGACATGTCTTTTATGTTTGCCGGTTCATATATCAGTGATTTCAGCAGCATTGAACACTGGGATACTGGAAACGTCATAAATATGGGAAGCATGTTTTCTTCAACAAGACAAGTCACGAGTCTTGATCTGTCTGACTGGAATGTTTCGAAAGTCCAGGACATGTCAAATATGTTTTCATCATCAAGAAAACTGGCAACTATCGATCTGTCTTCCTGGAATACTTCTTCATGTACAGATATGTCTTCCATGTTTCAATCATCACAATCCTTAAATGCTGTTAGAGGCATCTCCTCATTTGATATGCACAATGTGAAAGATATGTCATCGATGTTTTCATCATGCATCGGATTAACTGATCTTGATCTTGAAAACTGGGATGTGGTTAATGTTACGGATATGTCCAATATGTTCAACACAACAAATCTTGTCAATCTTGGAGATATTTCCGGATGGGATGTCGGCAAAGTTCGGACTTTCTCAGGAATGTTTGAAAACTGTCCGGATTTGCGTAATCTGAATGATGTGAGTGCATGGGAAGTAAGTGACTTCTGTACCGATCTGTCTAAGATGTTCAAACAGACCGGCTCTGCTCTTCCGACAAATTTTGATCTTAAGAACTGGGATGTAAGCAATGTCACTACGATGTCAGATATGTTTTATGGCTGCAAAAGTCTTGAGTATCTTGATATAAGCGGCTGGGATACAGCAAAGCTCACTGATGCCTCAGGCATGTTTCAATACAATTCCCTTTCAGATCTGAGTTTATTGAAAAACATAATCGGTATAGAATCGATAGATATAAGCAGTCTCAGAAATATAAGCCGCATCTTCATGCTGAACAGATTTCTTAATGTGGATCTTTCCGGCTGGAACACCCGGTATCTTCAGGATATCTCCTATAGCTTCAGCGGCTGCTACAGGCAGGATCTAAACAAATTAAAACACTGGAATGTCTCCAGTGTCTTGGATATGAGCGATTGTTTTTCTGATGGCGCCGGATCTATCAGCGGGACAGCTGTTCCTGACTGGTATACTAATTAACTCCAAAGCGATCATATACATAGGCCTCAAGGATGCCGAAAGGCATCGGGCCATTTATCAGCAATGCTTCATTGAACTCAACCAGATCGAAATCATTTTTCAGCTTGCTGATGACGTTTTCACGCATGTTGACGATCTCTGAATATCCGATCCCATACGGCGTATATGAACATGACATTTCCAGCATGTAGTCTCTTAGTATTTCAATCTCATCACGTTCTTTGATGAAGATCGAATTTTCATCAAAGTATTTACAGATATCATCAACACTGTATCCGTAATAATTCGTCATGATATCGACCAACGAGTATTCAACGAAGTAATCATTTGTTTCATAGAAAAGCACCGATGCGGTATAGTCGCCTTTCAGACCTGCCATCTGGAATGCCATACTTGAAGCGTTGACAGCCCAGCCTTCCATGTATCCGATGAAATCTGTATATCTCCCGATGTTGTTCGGATTTGTCTTTGAATAATAGACGCACTGGAACATGTGTCCTGGCAAGCCTTCATGGGCCAGCGTACTGTAGGTGTTTATGCCGCTGCGCATATTGACAGGATTGGTGCGGATGATATTCAGGTTGCAATTATCGATCGGGTTAGGCCAGTAATACGCCAGAACAGTATCAGGTGCAACATCCGGATCAAGCTCAGCGACCGTATATTCGACATCGCCTATCTCAGGAAGGAAGCCGTCGGCATGTTCTCTAAAGTATTCCAGGGCGTCTCTTCCTACAAGATTGAACGCCTCATACTTTCCATCCACCGCATCAAGAGCTTCCTGCCACGATTCCTTATCGTAGTAACAGGAAAGGAATTCAGCCTGCATCAAAGAATAGGTATCCTCAAGGATCTGGAACATATCATCGATAGCCTTGTTGCTGGAAGAAGTCTTCATGAAGAGATAATCCGCATAATCCTTATCCAGTTTATATAAGGCATAGTTTTCTTTTTTGGCTTTGCCACGGTATTTTTCCAGAGCTTCTCCGACTTTCTTGTATGCCGGGATCACATCGTTTATTATGGTTTCCCTGTTTTGTTTCTTAGCTTCCGCTTTCTTCTCATCACTCAGAAAATCCAGCTCATCAATCCTTCTGTCAAAGGAAACAATCAGCACGTTGTCTTCGGTTTTTTTTCTGAAATCATTGCAGATATCCTGCGTGAAATCGATCCATTCATCAACCAGAGGATAACCGGCTTTAGCCATATCATCGGTATATTTGAGTATTTCATCAAAGAATCTCGGGATATCTTTCTCCAGCAGGAGATAATCATCTACCGATTCTTCATCATAGAAAGTGTAATCGGTAAAATAGCTCATCATGTCATCGATATCATTGTGTCTTTCGTTTAGGCTGAAATCGTAACGGTAGAAGCATTTCGAACCCATCGATACATAGCAGTAGTATTCCAGGGTATCATAGTCGTACTGTTCCTTCTTGGAAAGTTTGTCATAGTCAAAAGTATGAAGATCTTCAAGAATGCCGTTATAGTAATCCAGCATTTCGGTGTTGAGTGAATATGAAAAACTTGCCAGTTTTACTTCAGGCTTTTCCAGGCCCATTGCCTTATAGTCCGTAACCAGAAAATGCATGTCCATAAATGATGAACTGATCATTTCTGTGAAGATATCATTCAAGAACTGTTCGAAATCTTCATTGTCTTTTTCGGCAGAAACACTCTTGTCTCCCGGCACAAAATTTCTCATTAGTTCTACGTAATGTTTGCCCTCACAGCTTACACCGTTTTCTGTATTTTTCGGATCATTATTTACAGGCTTTATTTTGCAGCCGCTAAGCATCAGCAGTACCAGCAGTGCGATCAGGATTTTTTTCATACTCTTAACCTCGTTATTATTATATTATATTGTTATGATCACAAGTAATATGCCATTAAGAAAAATGATTGAATTCAAACCGAGCGATGTCGATATGGCCATGCTTGCTTTGGATGTTGTCGTATATATCAAGGCAAGTATCGTTTCTTCAGATAAGAACGACAACTATGATTTCATCAGATTCCTTTTCAATG
>JAFWKS010000438.1 GCA_017511325.1 Erysipelotrichaceae bacterium | reverse complement strand
GGACTGATCCTGATCTTTGCGACCATCTATTTTATTGGAAAAGATCCAAAGGAAATAGTGCCGCAGGAAGAGCCCGTCTCACAAAATGAAGCACAGGTCGATTACAGCAAGATCAGATCGATTTCGGGCAAATATTCCTATGAAGACGATAACTATACATCCATGTTTGGCATTGACGTTGCCGAATTCCAGCAGGAGATCGACTGGAGAAAAGTAAAGGATGATTCTGTCGAGTTTGCCTATATCCGTCTGGGACGAAGAGGCGCCACTAAAGGTGATCTGTACATTGATGAGCGCTTTGAAGCCAACTACAAGGGAGCCAGGGATAACGGCATAAAAGTCGGTGTCTATTTCTTCTCTCAGGCCCTGGATGAAAAAGAAGCGATCGAAGAAGCTCACTATGTACTATCGGCTTTAGAAAACAAGAAGATCGACCTGCCGATCGCCTACGATCTTGAAGAGGTGTTCCTGGAAGATGGTCTGGTATCAAGGATCGCCCTGCTTGACAAGGAACAGCTTACCAAGAATGCGATCGCCTTCACCAATGAAATAAAGAAATTCGGCCATGAGGTCATCATCTATACCTATCCATACTGGCTTGCCAATTTCTATGATCTCGATGAGATCAGAGATATTCCGATGTGGTATGCCCAATACGATGTCAAAAAACCGGAAATAGACAATCCGATCATGATCTGGCAGTATTCAAATACAGGGACCATCAACGGTATCAGCAAGGATACCGATCTCAATATCATGTTTATCAGGAAAGAAAAAGAGTGATGGATGACTTCAAACAGAAGCTGAGTACTTACTACAATAAGTTTAATGAAAATAAAAGGCTCGACTCCCGTCATGGACAGGTCGAGTTTTTGACTTCCATAAAATATATTCACGAATATCTTGAACCTGGAGACAAGATCGTCGATATCGGAGCCGGACCAGGCAGATATTCCTTGTATCTGAAAAACGAAGGATACGAGGTGACAGCTGTAGAATATGTAAAGCCTAATATCGGAATGCTCAGGGCTAAGGACAAGGATATCAGGATCGTTGAAGCCAGTGCCGTAGATCTTTCAATGTTCAAAGATGATGAATTCGACGTCGGGATCATGTTCGGGCCGCTTTATCACCTATACAGAAAAGAAGACAAGCTTAAGGCCTTGCTGGAAGCAAAGCGCATCTGCAGGAAGTATCTGTTCGTCACTTACATCATGAATGAGTATGCGGTGATCGAATATGCTTTCAAGGATGATCATTATAAGGAAATAAAAGATAAGCTCAAAGATGATTTCCATATCGATGATCCGGATAATCTGTTTTTCCATTCCCGGATCGAAGACATCGACGAACTCAATGAACTGGCTGATCTTGAACTGATAAAAAGATTTGCCTCCGATGGGCCTACCGATTATATGCGCCAGGCCATCAACAGGATGGATGAAGAAACTTTTGCAGCCTATCTGCGCTTCCATCAGGCTTCCTGTGAAAGAAAAGAGCTGCTTGGTGCAAGCAGCCATGTCGTAGATATATTAAAAAAGAAGAATTAGTTTTCTTCTTTTTCTTCCTTTTTCTCTTTGTTTTCTTCCGGTGTATATTTGATAACCAGATGTCTCTTGGCACCTTCACCGATCGAAACGGTTGAGACATTCTTGAAATCCTGCAGATACTGGTGGATCACTTTTCTTTCGTCGTTTGGCATCGGATCGAGTTCACAGTCAACGTGTGTCTTTGAGACGTTGATAGCTTCTCTTCTGGCGATTGCCTTTACCTTTTTGTATCTGTCTTCCTTGTAGTGGTTGACATCAACGATAACGGCGATCCTCTTCTTGAATGTTGCGTTTACGGCAGCTTTCAATACAGTTGAGATAGCTCTTAATGTCTGACCGTTCTTGCCAATGATGATGGCGTTGTTTTCTGCATCGAGAATGACACGATAGAGCAGTTCATCTTCTCTGTCTTTATCCTTTTCAACAACGATCTCGATAGCTACACCCTGATTGAGTTCAGTGAAATATGCACCAAGATAATCAAAGATGAATTCTTTAACATCCTTCGAAGTGAAGGCTTCGATCGTTACAGACTTATGAAGGCCGAAGATACCGCCCTTTTCTTCTTCTAAAACGTTATATGTGATGTCTTCAACACGGCATCCCTGTTCAGTGGAGATGGCGTTCAATACTTCATCTAATGTTCTTCCTGTATACTGTTTCATAACTGTTCAGCCTCCTTGTGGGTCATCTTGTCTATTACCAGCGTCTTGACGATATTGACTATTGAAGAAATGCAGTAATAGAGCGATACAGCTGTCGGGATCGAGAACATAGCGAATGCGACCATTGCCAGCATTGCATATGTCATACCCTGATTCGGCTGTTCAGGTTTCTTGTAGGTCTTGTGATGCTTTTCTGCTTCTTCTCTGCCGTGCTTTTCTGCAAGCCACTGAGGGATCTTGATCGAAATAAACTGGCAGATGACCATCAGTGCGAAAATCACGATACAGATCCAGGATTTGCTTACGATCGCTTCACGCGGTGACTGCGACAGTGAAACACCCATGAAAGTCGCATTGGCAACAGCTTCAGATCTTCTGACTGCATTGTACATGCCGATCAGAAGCGGGAACTGAATGAATGTAGTAGCGATAGATGCAAGCGGATTGATATCATATTTCGCATACAGCTGCTGCATTTCCATAGCCATGCGCTGCTGTGAAGCTTCGTCAGTTCTTCCTTCATACTTGGCCTGAATCTTCTGCATCTCAGGCTGGATCTCCTGCATTCTCTGCATTGCAACATTAGACTTGAATGTGAATGCCAGAACGATAGCGTTTATGACGATCGTGACGATGGTGATCGCTAAGAAGATACCGGTACGCGGAGTAAGGAAGTTGATAGCCTGTGCCAGCGGATAAGTGATAAGTGCTGACAGGAATCCGTCATTCATGGCGTCCGCGAAAGAAGTATCTAAAGTAATAAGTTCAGTTGAACTTGAACATCCTGTTAATACCAACGCTAAAGCTAAAACAGACAATATTAATGTTAAGCGTTTTTTACTCATGGAACTCTCCTTTGCCATACTGTTATATTATAGCCTTTTTGATTAGTATTTCCAAAT
>JAFWKS010000437.1 GCA_017511325.1 Erysipelotrichaceae bacterium | reverse complement strand
GATAACCCGTTTGGCGATTACGCGGCAGTGGTCAAAAACAATTACGGTTCAGGAAGATCCTACTACATGGGGACTTCTCTGGATGAAGAAAGCCTAAGCAGATTATTTGATGAAATACTTAAGTCAGCGTAAGCTGATTTTTTTGTCTATAATAAGAGTATAAAGTCTTACATGAAAACTGCAATGTCAGTGAAGGGATCATCATATGAAACAATATAAGACCTATAACGGAAATGCTCCGTATCTTTTTGTGAGCTATGCGCACAAGGATGCGGAAAGAGTACTTCCTTTTGTTGAAGAACTCGACAGGAACAACTACAGGCTCTGGTATGATGCAGGAATAAATGTCGGTGCCAACTGGCCGGAGGTGGTCGCTTCGCACCTGCTTAATTCAAGCAGGGTGATCTTCTTCATCTCGAAGAATTTCCTTGATTCCCAGAACTGCATCAGGGAAGTAAACTATGCTGTAGCTGAAAGAAAAGAAATGCTTTGCGTGCTGATGGATGAAGTTAAACTGCCTGAAGATCTTTCCATGCAGCTATCTACAGTGAGGAAGATCGCGATGTCTTCATTGCCTGAAACAGTCGCAAAAATAAAGGAAGAATCCGGCCCATCGTTTATAGGCGATGGAATCGAAGGCTATGAAACTATAGACCGCAAAGATGCATCCATGAATATCTGGCGCATCGTTTCGATCGTCTTTGCGTCACTTTTCCTTATATCGGCAGTCTTTATCTTCGGCTATTTCAACAACTGGTTTTCTTTTGCGGGCGTTGATACGGTAAACACTTCAGATGTCAGTGGCAAGGAAGTCGAGATAACACAATTCAAAGATAATGTCAGCCGCAACGTTTTGCTTAAAGCGTATGACGGAAGTTCCCTTTATTTCTGCGGCAGCTACATGGTATCGGATCCGGAAGCCATCCGCTATAAAGAAGGGGACTGGTATGTGGCGGATGAATTGGCCAAGCCAGCGGAATTCGGTGATCTGAAAATCCTGACAGCCAAGGAAAAGATCGAATATCTGGCGCTGGTGAACGAAAACATCAGCGATGCTTCAGATCTTTCTGAAATGAAACAGCTGATCTATCTTGATCTCAGCGGCAACCCCATAGATGATGTATCTTTTCTGAAGGATCTGACTGGTTTACAGATCCTTAAGCTGATAGATGTAAAAGCAGCTGATCTTTCGGTGATAGAGGAGTTGAAGGATCTTAAATATCTGTATATAAGCTACGACATGCTGGAAGAAGTGCTTAAGCATATCGACACATCAAAGATCGATATCGTAATCAAGAAATAAGGAGTGATCATGGAAAAATACAAGGGCAATAAAGAACCGTTTGTTTATGCGCTGTTTGCACAAAGCGACAGAGAAAAAGCATTTGAAGTACTTGAGTATCTTTCAAAGAAGAACTACAGACTGACTTGCGAGGAAAACAAAGCAGAAGACTGCATAAACCGTTCGGCGGATGTCCTGCTGTTTCTAAGCAATGATGCCTTGAACGATGAGAAGCTTCTTAAAGAGATATCGATCGCTTCAAAACTCAACAAGACGATCATCTCGATCTTTTTGGAAGAAACGAGGTTGACGCCAGGCTTATCGATGATGCTGGGACAGACACAGGGCATCATGAAATACCAGCTGGATGATGAAAGCTTCAAGGAAAAGCTTGATAATTCACCAGCTCTCTTGCATATGGAAGTTACTGCTCAGCAGAAAGACGCCGGTAAGAAGCAATCGCTGATGATGAGCGTCGGAATAGCTGTTCTGGCAATAGCTGCCGCTGTCATATTGATCTTCAAGCCGTTTTCTTCAAATGGTGCTCTCTTGCAGCAGTTGGGCATTTCCGGAAATCTCAGCAACATCAAAACGCTCTACGTCTATGGCGAAGAAACAAGAGATGAATATGAACTGCCGCAGTTCATCATCACAAGCGACGGTCTCAATGACCTGATCCTACTTGACAATATTACAGTTGACATCGGTTCCATTGAAGATATCAGCGACTTTTCAAAGATCATCAATCTCGAAGAATTGTGCATATCCGGCAACAGCATCAAAACGATCGAACCGATCCTTGGCTTAAAGAAACTAAGATTTCTTGATATATCACACAACTACGGGATCGATATCAGCGGCATTTCGGCTTTAGAAAACCTTGAAGTCTTGAATATCGCGGAGACCGAGATAGAAGATATCTCTGAGCTTAAGGAGCTGAAGAATCTCAAGACCTTATATGTAAGTTCGGATTATCTTGAGATGCGCAAAGAAACATTGAGTGAACTTTCTGCAGAAGT
>JAFWKS010000436.1 GCA_017511325.1 Erysipelotrichaceae bacterium | reverse complement strand
TATTCAGAAAACGCTCCTTGGCGTCTACTCTGATCAGATTGAGATCGAATCTTTCCCTGAAGGTCTTTTCGATATAATCGGCTTCATCTTTTCTTAACAGACCGTGGTCCACAAAGACACAGACCAGATCGTGACCGATCGCTTTGTTTAACAGCAAGGCCGCAACTGAAGAATCGACACCTCCGGATAAAGCCAGTAATACCTTATGGCCTTGAAGTTTTTCTGAATACTGTACAACTGATCCTTCAATGAAATCATCCATCTGCCATTCAGCTTTCAGCTGACAGATCCTGAAAAGGAAATTGGCGATGATCTTTGTGCCATACTGCGTATGTATTACTTCCGGGTGAAACTGAACACCATATAGTTTACGATTCTGATCCTCCAAGGCCACACAGTGACACTTGTCGCTGTATGCCGTAATGATAAACCCTTCAGGTACTTCACTTATGTAGTCTGAATGAGACATCCAGCAGATACTGCTTTCAGGTACATCTTCAAATAAAACACTGCCTGAATGATTAAAAAGGATCTTTCCGTATTCTCTTGAATCTTCACCCTTCTCGACCTTGCCTCCTGAAAGATAACTTAAAAGCTGGGCACCGTAACAGATACCTAAGATCGGGATATTGAGATCGAGTATCTTCTTATCATAATGCGGCGCATTTTCCGCATAAACGCTGTTGGGACCGCCGGTAAAGATGATGCCTTTATAGTCTTCTTTGAGGATCTCATCGATATTTATCTTGTTATAAGGAACGATCTTCGCATAGACGTGCTGTTCACGTACCCTTCTGGCGATCAGCTGATCGTACTGTCCTCCGAAATCAAGTACCAGGATCTTATCCATTTTATCCTCCTAGAATTCCACCTGAGGATCATCAGGTGTCACATCTTCGATAATATGCTTTATACTATTTAGATATTTTTCGGTCTGTTCAACGCTTCGGCCGATAAACATCTGCGGTCTGATGATCGCCTGAAGTTCTTCTTTATCTAATCCGAGTTCTTCATCTTCACAAAGCATTCCTAACAGATCGGCTTTTTCACCGTTATTAAGCTTTTCGATCGCTTCCATCGAATGGCGGCGGATGATTTCATGAACTTCCTGGCGGTCTTTTCCTTTTTTGATTGCTTCCATCATGATGTTTTCCGTAGCTGCAAAAGGAAGATAGGCTTCCATGTGGGCAGCGATGACTTTTTCGTTGACTCTGATGCCTCCGGCGATCTTCTGGCCTAAACGCAATATCGCATCTGCACATAAGAAGGCTTCAGGAAGAGAAATACGCCTGTTGGCGGAATCATCGAGCGTTCTTTCAAACCACTGTAAAGAAGCTGTCATCGGGCCGTTGAGGGCATTGATCATCAGATAGCGGGAGAGTGAACAGATCCTTTCGCAAAGCACCGGATTTCTCTTATAGGCCATGGCTGAAGAACCGACCTGGCTTTGTGCCAAAGGCTCGCTCATGAAGCCGTCGTGCTGAAGCAGACGCAGATCATTGGCAAATTTATATAATGACTCACCGATCCCTGACAATGCATTGAGGATCAGGATATCAAGTTTTCTCGGATAGGTCTGTCCGCAGACCGGGAAACACTCCTTGAAACCGAACATCTTCGCAAGTTTATTATTCAGAATATCGATCTTTTCCGTATCAGACTCAAAAAGATCCAGCAGACTGGCCTCAGTTCCGGTCGTTCCCCTACAGCCTAAAAACTTTATTTCTTCCAGGACATGGTCAACTTCACGAAGATCCAAAACCAGATCCTGCAGCCATAAGGTAGCTCTTTTACCTACAGTAGTAGGCTGGGCACTTTGAAAATGCGTATAGGCTACGATCGGTACATCTTTATATTTATCCGCAAACTGATAGAAATAACAGATCAGGCTCTGAAGCTGTTTTCTGATGTATAACAGCGCATCACGGTAGATGATTAGATCGCCATTATCGGTCACATAACAGCTAGTGGCACCTAAATGAATTATCCCTGCTGCTTCAGGAACAGCCCTGCCATAGGCGTAGATATGAGCCATGACATCGTGTTTAACTTCCTTTTCTCTTTGCCTTACGATCTCATAATCGATATCATCGATATGTTCACCTAACATTTCTACCTGATCTTTGCTGATCGGGAGTCCCAGTTCGCTTTGAACTTTGGCTAAAACCCACCATAGTTTCCGCCAGGTGCTGTAGCGATGATCACTGGAAAACAGCTCATTCATATAGGATGAAGCATATCTTGATGATAAAGGTGATTCGTAGGTCTTGCTCATATCTTTTTCCTCTTAACAGAATTAATTATAGTTTACTTTAACGGTAGATGATGCTTTCTCTTTCAGGGCCAACGGAAATATAGGCAAGCGGACATCTTATCCCTTTTTCGATGAATTCGATGTATTCTCTGGCCATTATAGGCAGATCTTCATATTTTCTGATATCAGAGATATCGCATTTCCAGCCGTCAAAATAACGGATGATCGGTTCAGCTTTATTCAGCTTGGAAGGAAACGGAAATTCGTCTGTTTCTTTTCCATCGACCAGATAAGATACACATACCGGTATTTTATCCATGTAACTCAAGACATCGAGTTTGGTTATGGCTACCGCATCACAACCCTGGACCTTTACACCGTATCTGGTGGCGACCACATCAAAAGCCCCCACTCTTCTTGGCCTGCCGGTCTTGGCTCCGTATTCGCTTCCGGCTTTTCTTAATTCTTCAGCTTCTTCATCAAACATTTCACTGACAAACGGTCCTTCTCCGACACAGGTCGAATAGGCTTTGGCTACACCGATGACCTTGTCAAGTTTCAGATCAGGACAGCCTGCACCGATCGGTGCATAGGAAGCCAGTGTGTTTGAAGAAGTGGTATATGGATAGATACCGTAATCGATATCTCTTAAAGAACCAAGCTGTGCTTCAAACATGATGCTTTTGTCTCTGTTTTGATCAAGGTAGAGCGTCATATCGCAGATATACGGTTTTATTTCTTCGACTGCCGCAAAGAATTCCTTTAATCTGTCTAAACTATACTCTTCTCCCCCATAGGCTTTGATTATCATGTTTTTCCAGACCATGAGATCTTGAATGTGCTGTTTAAACAGTTCATCATCAAACACTTCACCCAT
>JAFWKS010000435.1 GCA_017511325.1 Erysipelotrichaceae bacterium | reverse complement strand
CCATATGATTTGCGGGTATCTTAAGCAGCAATCCCGTTTTCAATAAGCAAAAAAACTTCATCCGTAATCCACTCCCCCTGCTTCTTTAACAGATTAAAGGCAGATATAATTAAGTTATGACAGACTTCAGCAAAGACGATCAAGTTTTATTTAGTAATTTGTCTGATAAAGACAGAACTGATTTATCTGACCTGTTTTCCCGTCGTCATAATGCAACGAATCAGGAAAACAGCAGACAGATAAAAGAAAAGTACCTTGAAGCGATAAACTATTATCTCAAACAGGATTTATCAGTAAGCGAAATCCTGAAGCTTTTAGATGTTAAATATCTGGGTGATCATTATTCAACATCACAAAAGAAAAGATATGAATTGAACTGCCCCACCAATAATGGACAGTTCATAAAAAAGGCTAATGACTGTTAAGGTATGATTGCCTGTATTCCACAGGTGTCATACCTTTTAGTTTTCTCTGCGGTCTTTCATAGTTGTAGAAACGGATATATTTTTCTGTCAATGCTGTAAGTTCATCATAGGTCTTGGGAATATCTTTGAATTCCAGACATTCCGATTTAAGATGGCCGAAGAAGTTCTCGCAGCACGCATTGTCATAACAGTTGGCTTTCCTGGAATGTGATACAGTTACGCCGTTTATATCCAGATATCTTATATATTCGATATTCGTGTACTGGAATCCCTGATCAGAATGAAGGATGCATCCTTTCGTAGGATCCCAGTTTTCATCAATGACCTTGTATACGTTGTCCATGACCAGTTTAAGATCATTAAACCGCGAAATCTGATAGGCTATAATGGAGTTGTCATAAAGGTCCTTGATCACGGAGAGATACATGCGGCCTTGCTGACAGTAAATGTAGCTTACATCTGTCACGAGCTTTTCTAGAGGGCGTGAAGCAGAGAAGTTACGGGCGAGAAAGTTGTCGCAGACTGTTCTCGCTTTTTCATTTGGGTCCTGTGTCGTGCAGCACACATATTTTTTCTTTCTTATCGGCGATGATAAGCCCAGTATCTTCATATATTTATAGATCGTCTTGTCATTGAATATCACCCCGTATCTGCGTATTATCTCATCCCTTATGAACCTGTAGCCTTTATATGTCACATAGAAGATCTCTTCGATTATATCAGCCAGTTTCTCATCAAATGAGTATCTTATGGGTCTGCCAAGACTTAACCAGCGGTAGTATCCGCTTGAGGATACCTTCAGATATCTGCAGAGCTTTTTTATCCCGTATTCCTCCTTAAGATCATAGATGATCATATACCTTAGTGCTCTCCGTAACTTTTCCGGAGAGCCTTCGCTTTTTTTAGTATCGCATTCTCCATCTTAAGATATTCGATCTGTTCGTCTTTTGAAAGTTCATCAAGCTTTACTGTCTTGGGTCTTCCTTTGTTTACGCTGTCTTTCTTTGTTGCCTTGCCTCTATTATCCTGCTTAAGGAGTTCCGGATCTTCCTTGTAGAGTCTGGTCCATATCCTTAGCTGTTCTTTAGAACGAAGCCCCAGAATTCTGGCTGCGTTTGTAAGTCCTCCTATTTCTCCACCCAAATACTTTTCAACAGCTTCCTTCTTGAATTCATATGAGTATTTATTGTTTGGTTTTCCAGCCATAAAGAAAACACCTCCTGTATTTTCATTGTACAGAAGGTGTTTTGGCCTTTTTTACTACTGTCCGTTTTCAATGGGGCAGTTCATTAAAGGCTTTTTTTGATACAGATCAAAAAGAACATAACCAATAGCAAATTATGCGGGTTGAACATGAATTCTGTGGCAAAGATCAGTAACGGACTTAAAAAACAGTTTTTAGTTTTGAATATAAATGTTCTTTCGATATGAGAAGATTTT
>JAFWKS010000434.1 GCA_017511325.1 Erysipelotrichaceae bacterium | reverse complement strand
TCCCTACTCCAGGCGGAGCTGGCGGTCAGGAACTGATCTTCTCTTTGTTCTTCTCTTCCATAATCAAAGGAAGCGATCTTCTGGCTGTCATGCTGATCTGGCGATTCATCAGCTTCTACCTCGGCCTTTTCCTAGGTGCCTTTTTCACAAGTATCAAATCAATTAAAGGATCAAACAAATAGAACCACAGCTTCAAAAAAGGCGATATGATTGAGGTCATATCGCCGATTAGATCGTTCAGAGATCTGTTTTTTCTATTGATCCTTATTATCGTTGTTGATCAGATATCGCTTTATCTTCATGGTCGTCGTTTTTTCAAACGGGATATTTCTGATCTTGATCCTTCCAAGTTTCCTATAGTACTGTACGGATCTGTTGTAGAATTCAACATCATTCTTCAGCATCGTCCGTGCTTCAGAATAATTCTCTTCATCCAGATAGAACTCGCCGACTATATCGCCGTTTTCCTCGTATACGACGACTTCTTTTACATATGGAAGTCGCATCAGCTTTATCTCGATCCCTTCCGGTGAAACATTTTCACCGTTTGAGAGGATGATCAGATTCTTCTTTCTGCCGGTAATATAGAGGAATCCGTCTTTATCGATCTTTCCATAATCTCCGGTTTTGAACCATTCGCCTTCAAATACTTCGGCAGTAGATTCCGGATCTTTATAATAACCTTTCATGACGTTTGTACCGGAAACGAGTATCTCACCATTACCGTCTTTGTCCGGATCTTTGATTTTAACTTTGTTGCATGGCAGTATTTTTCCAACACTGCCAAAACGGAAATCGTTAGGTCTGTTTACTGCTACGACAGGAGAACATTCCGTGATGCCGTATCCGACCAGAACATGAATGCCCATATCATAAAGATCCTTTTCGATCTTCTTATCAAGCGTGGCACCGCCGCAGATGATGGCTTCGAGATTGCCGCCAAAACCATCATGGATCTCTTTAAAAATCTTTCGACGCTTATCAATGCCAAGGCTCATCAGAAATCTGCTTAATTTCAAAGCAAGCTTCAGTTTCTTTTCCTTATGGTTTTTTCTGGCATTAGCCCAAATACCGCTATACATCATTTCAACCATCATTGGAACGGCTGCGAGATTCTGCGGGTGGTTGTCTTGCAGGTCTTTGAGCAAGCGTCTCATGTTGGAACTGAAATGAGCGGTACCGCCGCAGAGGATGACCGCAAACATCGCTCCAGCCCAAGGGAATGTATGATGCAAAGGCAAGAAGATCTGCGTGTCATGTTCAACGACGTGCTTGCAGCAGCTTACGGTATCGCTCATCAGATTGTAATTGCTAAGCATGACGCCTTTCATCGCTCCCGAGGTTCCGGAAGTGAATACTATCGTTGCCAGATCATCTTTATCTATTGCAAGATTGTCATACGAATTATCGCCTTCAGCAATAGATCTTCTTCCTTCTTCACTATACTTGTAAATATCATTTAATGAAAAGCACTGAATATCTCCCTTGAGATCTTCAACGATCTTATTATCTTTTGGCGAATAGAAGATCGCTTTACAGCCGCATCTTCCAATTAGTTCGATTATTTCTTCTT
>JAFWKS010000433.1 GCA_017511325.1 Erysipelotrichaceae bacterium | reverse complement strand
TCTTCCTCAGGCATCCACTTAGCGTCAGAAGATACTATCGTCAGTTTGATTATTAGAAATATAAAAATATGCAGGAGAGATGAATATGTGGACAGAAGAGATGTTTAAAGTTAAAAAACCGATCATTGCCATGTTGCACCTGGATCCTTTACCAGGAGATCCGATGTGGAAGTACGGCATGACTATGGATCAGGTCGTAGAAGATGCCAGAGCTGATCTGATCGCTTTGCAGGAAGGCGGAGTCGACGGCATCATCTTCTCCAACGAATTCAGTTTTCCGTATCAGCGCAACATGGACAGAAATACGGTCGCCGCAATGGCATATGTCATCGGCAACCTTAAACCGCTAATAAAGGTCCCGTTTGGTGTCGATGCAATCAGTGATGGTATCGCATGCCTGGAACTGGCAGCTGGTGTTGGTGCTGACTATGTTCGCGGAACTTTTTCCGGGGTCTATGTCGGAGATGGCGGTTTCTACAACAACGATTTCTCTGAGGTCATCAGAAGAAAATTTGCCCTGCATATGGATGATCTTAAGATGCTGTATTTCATCAATCCCGAATCAGATCAGAGCCTGGATCTGAGACCATTGAAGGATATCGCCAGAACGACGATTGCCAAAGCTGCACCTGATGGCTTATGCATCTCAGCTGATGCGGCAGGGCAGGATGTCGACGATGAACTGATCATCTCTGTAAAGGAATACAACCCTGATGTCGTTGTCCTTTGCAACACCGGTTGCAGAGTTGATACAATAGAAAGAAAACTGAGACATGCAGATGCGGCAGTAGTCGGGACGACATTCAAGTATGACGGCAAGCTGGAGAACCACGTTGATGTTGACCGGGTCAAGGAATTCATGACTGAAGTCTATAGGATCAGAGAACAATTGTAAGGGAGAAAATTTATGAGAGTAGCTGAAATTGGTGATAACTGCATTGATCTGTATGAACGTTTAGACAGAAAATATCCGACCGGGAATGTCGTTGATACCGGCGTAAATCTGAAGAAACTAGGTGCCGATGTATCGATAATTTCAACTACCGGCTCTGATGAGTATGGAAAGTGGATGATCGAATCACTTAAGAAGGAAGGTCTCGATATCTCCCATCTTAAAGTAAAAGAAGGAAAGACAGCCATAACCTATATGGATATGAACGGCAATGACAGGATCCACGGCGATTATGTCGAAGGTGTTCTCGAAAATATCGAATTCGATGATGAAGATGTGCGTTTTGCCTGCGAACATGATCTCGTCCATACTGCTTTATGGGGCAAAGCTGAAAAGGTATTGCCTAAGATCGCTGCAAAAGGTGTGCCGATCGCTTTCGATTATGCGGATAGACTTGATCATCCTTTGGTTGAAGAAACTCTTCCATACGTGACTTATGGTTTCTATTCCTATCACAAGGGAAAGGATGAATTCATCAAAGCCTTTCTGAAAGATAAAGTCGATCGCGGTATGAAGATTGCTGTCGCCACATTTGGCGAAAAGGGGAGCCGTTCCTATGATGAAGCAGGTTACCATGTAGGGCCGATCTATCTGGCCAGAAAGGTCGTTAACACAGTAGGAGCAGGCGATTCCTATATCGCCGGATTCCTTTACAGCATCATGAACGGTGATGATGTGCTCAAGGCGATGCGTACCGGCGCTAAAGTTGCCAGCAGAGTCGTAGAGGTATTTGAACCGTGGGTAAACGAGGAGAAATAAAAAATGAAATTGGGAATGTTCACAAGTGGTTATCAGCGTAACGAAATTGAGCATATCTTCGCCGATGCAAAAAGATTCGGCTATGACTATATAGAACTCTGGGGCGGCAGACCTCATGCCTATGCACCGGATCTAAAAGACGGTCAGATCGATGAGATCAAAAGACTAAGAGACAAGTACGAAATAGAGATCCGTGGTTACTGTCCAGAGCACAACGCTTATCCTTACAACTACATGATCGGTTCCGAAGCCATGCGGCAGGATGCGATCGATTATCTCAAACTTTGTTTTGATATGGCTAAGGAGATGGGTGCAGATTATACGCTGATCTCGGCAGCTCATGCCGGATATAGTGCGACCTATGATGAGATCTGGAACAGACTGACAAAAAGCGTCAGGGAATTGACAGATCATGCGGAGAAGATCGGCATGAAGATCGTCATGGAGGCTTTGACCGTTTATGAATCAAACGTCATAAAAAATGCGAACGATCTGCAGAAGCTGTTCAAGATCATCGATTCGCCATGCTTGGTCGGCATGTGCGATGTAGTACCGCCTTTTACACAGTTTGAAAGCATCATGGACTATTTTGATAAACTTGGCGACAAGATGTATCACATGCATCTGATCGATGGCGTCAAGGATTCCGATGATCACGTCATGCCAGGAGAAGGCATGATCCCGCTTAAAGAACTGATCAAGGAACTTAAAGAGATAGATTATGATCGCACTGCTACGATCGAACTCGTTACCGGTTATATAAATGAACCGCGTTTCTATGCCCGCAGAGCGATCGACAATGTCAGGGCAATGATGGAAGAAGCAGGTTTCTGAATGGTTATCGATGTACATGTCCATCCCGCTTTCTTTGAGCCGATAAACAGCGACGAAAAGAAAGAAGCGTTAAGGCATGATGAGCTCAGTATCCATAAAAACGGTACAGCACCGCTGCAGCACTTTTTCAACAAGCTAAATTGTGCCGGGATCGATATGTGTGTGCTGCTGCCTGAAGACTATTCGACTTTCATGAACGGCGATGTCCTTGTCAGCAATCAGGAAATAAAAAAACTGGTGGACCTTGCGCCTGATCGTTTTATCGGTTTCGCGAGCGTCGATCCTCATGACGAGAAAGCTTTAGAAAAACTTGAAGAAGCTTTTACAGTCTTCGATCTGAAAGGACTTAAACTTCATCCTTCAAGGCAAGCTTTTCATCCGGATGATAAGATAATGGATCCTTTGTATGACATCTGTGAGAAAGATGACGAACCGATCACGTTTCACTCAGGCCTTTCATTTGAACCACACACGACGACAAAAAACTGCCACCCCCTGGATTTTGAAGCACTGGCAGAAAGAAGAAGCGGGCTCAGGATCTGCCTGGCGCATTTTGGCTGGCCTTGGTGCAAGGAAACGGCGATGCTGATGCTGAAGTATCCAAACGTCTATGCCGATACGGGAGCTTTGTACTTTGACAGTGCCAAAGAATTCTATATCCAGATGCTGACAAAAGATGTACCGGCCACCTGGATCGACAGAAGCTTAAGACATCAGGTGATGTTTGGCACGAACGATCCGCGTTTTGAGATGATAAGAATGTCCAAGGCGATCGAGGAGCTGGGGTTCAGAGAAAGCACGCTTGAACTTATTAAAGGCAAGAATGCGGTCGAATTCATGCATTATGATCCGGAAAGGAGAAGCTGATGATAAAGATAATTCCTATGGAAATAATGACTGACAAGTACAATCAGTATTTCATCATAACTGAGGATGTTAAAAAGATCATCGCTGCTTCCGGCATAAAAAATGGCATGGTGACAGTTGAGACAAGACATACGACGACAGGTATAACCGTCAATGAATCGCTGGAGTGCCTACAAAGCGATATAGATGTCTTTCTATCCAGGATTGTACCGGAAGATGTGCCGTATTCTCATTGCCACATGTTAAGAGATTATGGCAGCACGGGCGGCAATCCTACTGGTCACATCAAAGCCATGATAACCGGCAATCACTGTCACTTCCCGCTGATCGATGGCAAACTGATCGGAGGTTCTGCTCAGGATATCTGGTTTTGTGAATTTGACGGTCCTTCACAAAGAACGATAAATATCATAATCCAAGGAGAATAGAAAAAGGTCTGGCTCTTGTGAGTTGTGCCGGACCTTTTTAGTTGATCACTGTTCAGGAATAAATGTCTTCAGATAGTCGATAGTTCGCTTATGAGCGTCGTGAGGATCGAACCAGTAGATTGAATCATTGATCTCAAGATCGACGATCGAAGAATAATCATGTTTCTCAAGTGTTTCGATATATTCCTTCAGCGGAAGATTACCAGTTCCGCAGATCTCGTGATGAGAATCTGAGAAATGGATGAAGCCGATCTTTTCTTCGCCGAAGGTATCATAATACATCTCAAGATCCTCCCTGGCAACATCCATGGCTACCAGGTCTACACAGATCTTCAGATTAGGTGAATCGACGCTGTCGATGATCTTCTTTATACCTTTGATATCAGTGCAGAGATTGCTTTCATAAGGCTGCAGCTGTTCAAGCATCATAATGACGCCTTTGCTTTCAGCTTCATCGCAGATCTTTCTGATCGCTTTGATGCAGATATCCATACTCTTTTCAACAGGATAATCTCTTAAGCCGGTACCGGTATTGATGAAGAGCCTGTTGGTGCCAAGAGTCAGGGCATCGTCCATGCTGGTGCGGAAAAAGTCGATGGTCCTTTCAACTGTTCTGCTATTGGGATCGGCAATACTGAAGGGATAGGCCAGAGTCTCTGGCGTATAAATGACGAATCTCATCCCGCGGTCTTCGGCTTTTTGGCGAAGCTCCTTCAGGAATCTTTCTGCTTCAGGATCTGAATAATCAAGGTGGCAGAAGTGAGGAGTTCCTCCCCAGAAATCGATGTTTCTGATCCCGATCTTTTGCAGAGAATCCAAAACATAATCTAATGAATACTGCTGATAAGATGGAGTCATAACCGCAAAGTCATTTAAAGTGATTTTTCTCATTATTGTTCTCCTTGTGTACTGCTGTTAATAATATAATAGAAGAAAGAAAGGCTTATAAACAAGCAAAACGCATGGCTATCAACAAGACTCCTCCAGGCATGGAGGCGATCGAAAAACTTGAAGACTTCATCAAAGTGAATCGTCTTAAACCGCACACCAGGATCCCTTGTGAAAAAGATCTGTGCGATCTTTGGGGTGTCAGCCATTCGACCTTGAGGCAGGCTGTAGATGAACTGGTAGAAAACGGTGTCCTTTACCGCGTGATGAACAAGGGTGTCTATGTGGCGGAACCGCGCTATCCAAGAGATATGGCCGGGGTCGATGCGATGGTAAGAGATCTGATCGATCAGGGTCATATGGTCAGTAAACAGATCATCAGGATGGAAGAGATCGAAGCTACCAAGCAGATCGCCAGAAAGCTCAGAGTCATGCTGGGAACGAAAGTCTATGAGATCATCAAATGCCGCAAAGTCGATGGTGTCCCTTGTACGATCGAAACGACATATATAAATGCGGAAAGATATCATGGCTTTATTGATCACTATAACGAAGATACGGCAATGGATCCCGTTTTTGAGAATTACTACAATACGATCCAGACATCCGGAACTGAACATATCAACGTCACTTACGCAACAGATGCGGAAGCAGAAGTGCTGGGCATTGAAAGCGGCGAACCGCTTTTCTATGCGTCAGGTGTGGCGCTGGACCAAAACAAAGAGACAGTCATGTTCTATAAACAACTGATCAGATCGGACAAGTTCACTTTTGTCTGCACGGTGGAAAGCTGATATGCCTAGAGAAGATTATAAAATGCCGATCTATCTCCAGCTAAGAGAGATAATCCGCAACAAGATCGAAGATGGTGAATACATGCCTGGTACGGCGATCCCTTCAGAAAACAAACTGGCTGAATCCTTCGGCATCAACAGAATAACGATCAGAAACGCTGTCGATGCACTGGTAAACGAAGGGCTTCTCAGAAGAGTTCAGGGCAAGGGCGTTTTTGTCGTCGGAAACAAGAACGAACTTTCGATCGAGGAACATGCAGGCTTTGTCGGTGATGCAATAAGAAACGATACCAGACTTTCAGTCAAGGAACTGCAGAAGTCTGAAAGACAGGCCGGAAACAAGTATGCCAATCTGTTTGGACTTGAACTGGAAGACGAGATTTACTATATACGTCAGATGCACTCCATAAACAATATCGAAACATCGATAGAAGAATTCTTCATCCCAAAAAAGATCCTGCCATCTTTGGATATGA
Source organism: Erysipelotrichaceae bacterium (assembly GCA_017511325.1). The sequence goes on along the minus strand of JAFWKS010000433.1, from coordinate 3,578 downwards.
TCAACTCATCAGTCTTTACTTTCAGAGATATCCTTTCCTTTTATGGCATCAGGCTTAAGAAGATGTCTCAGTCCTTAAGGATCATCAAAGGCTCAGCCAAGATAAGAAAAGCACTGAATATTCCCGATGGCGTAGCTGTGCTTCTGCTGGAATGCGATTTCTACAATGAAAGAAACGAGGTCATCGCTCACAGCATCTCCAATATCCGCAGTGACATGCAATCGTTTACCGTAAGTCTGCACAAGACTAATGGAAGCAGCGACTTATAGTTTATATGTAGAGAAGATAATCGATTTCTCAGGGTGCGAATGATCGCACCTTTTTTGATCGCCATGTTAATATGGAATTATGATCAAAGGCGCCTTATTCGACATTGATGATACACTCTATTCCCATACTTTAAACAGAGTCCCTAAAGCCACTTTAAAGGCTTTGGATAAGTTGAAAGAAAAAGGGATAAAGATCGGGATCTGCACGAGCAGAGTCAATGCGGAAATGGGCAATTTTCCAGAAGAACTATGGAACAGGATCGACTGCAAGATCATGGGTACCGGCGCGATCACAATGATCGAAGACCAGTATTATAAGGCATATACCATCGACAAGGATCTGGTCAAAAGATATACGGATTATTTCAATGAAAGACATATAAACTACGATTATACCGATATCAATGGCGACCTTTTCTACTGGGGCAATCCGGATTATGTGAATAAAGGCAAATATCTGAAGATGGCCGGAGGCAAGGTCATGTTCAAGGAATATGAAGATGAGGATATCACCAATCTGTTTTTCTTCGAAGTCTCGGATGAAGAATACGAACACATCCAGACAATCGATCCGGATATTCAGATATCCCGCTGGGGCAATTCCGGAAACATCTGTGCCAAGCTGGTAGACAAGAGCTTCGGTCTTCTGAAATTCTGCCAGATGTATTCTTTTACGACCGATGAGATCGTGGCAGCCGGTGATGGCAGCAACGATGATGTGATGCTGGCGATGGCCGGGATCGGTATTGCCACTGATGATGCCAAAGACAACACCAAGAAGGCTGCAGACTATATCTGTGACAAATCCATTGAAGACGGCGGGCTTTATGATGCCCTGACAGATCTAAAAATAATCGAAGAAGATGTATATGATCCAAAGATGTTTGTGTTTGATTATGACTCGACTCTCTACGATCACAAGGAAGGAAAGATCCAGGAAAACACGTTAAAAGCATTGAAAGAGCTAAAGGAAAACGGCAGGATCCTGTGTCTTAACACCTCTAGATCTCTTGCGGAATGCATAAATATCTCTGAAGAGATAAAACAGATGATGGATACGATCATCCTTTCCAATGGTGCTCAGATCATAAACGACGGCGAGTCGAAGATCACCTATATCGATGATGAGACTGTCAAGACCATCATCGATTACTGTGATAGAAACAAACTCACTTACAGATATGTTTTAGGAAACGGAACAGGTTATCTCAACAGACATGATGAAGATAAGGAAAATCTCTTCTATCGTCTGTATAAGATGATACCCGAAGTAAAGAAGTATGAAGGGGAAAGAGTCATCCATTTTCTGATCTATACCGATTTCGATGGTCAGCACGAGATCGCCGGAATAATCAAAGACAGCGAGATCTGTTATCTTGGCCTGGCTTGTGAAGTATCGCCGGTCGGTTATACGAAAGGAAGTGCCATGTTGAAGGTGATGGAAGGATATGGTTTTAAAAAGGAAGATACCTGTGCCTTTGGTGATGGCGGCAACGACATCGAAATGATAAAAGCTGCCGGTCTGGGTGTAGCCATGGGCAATGGCCGACAGGAACTGAAAGATGAAGCGGATTATATAGCTCATGACATATCTGATGACGGATTATATAGAACACTGAAACATTTCGATCTTGTGAAAGGATGAACATGAAATCATATTTCGTAGAACTTACAGATGTAGGCAGATCGCATTTAAGCAGCGAAGAGATCAGTATCGATGATCTTAAAGACAACGAAGCGATCATCAAAAGCGAATACTCCATGATCTCAGCCGGTACGGAATTATCCAGAGCTTTTGCGCTGAAGCAGGGTTTCAAATATCCGGTCAGACCGGGCTATTCAACAGTCGGAAGGATAATCGCGAAAGGTAAAGACATCAAGGCCGAGATAGGTGACAGAGTCTTTGCGAGCTGTCCGCATGCCTCGATCGCCAGGTGGTCTCATACCGCCAAGACCCAGGGGTCGCATATCTACGTGCTTCCTGAAGACATCGATCCTAAAGAAGCCACAGCTATCAATCTGGCTTTAGTTGCCCTGCAGGGGGTAAATATGAGTGAGACGAAACTCAACTATAAAGTCGGTGTTTTCGGTTTAGGCAATATCGGCATCATGACCGGGCTCATCTACCAGAAACTTGGCTGCAAAGTCGTTGGTTTCGATGTCGTCGAAAACCGCTGTGTACTGGCTGAAAGAATGGGCTTAAAGAATACCTGCAGCAAAGATTGTGAAACATTCATCAACGGTTTTACAGATAATGAAGGTTTTGACATTGCAGTCGATGTGAGTGGGCTCTCATCCGTGATCATCGATTGTGTGAAATATGCAAGAAGATACGGACAGGTCATACTGCTTGGTTCACCTAGACAGTCATATGAGACAGATGTGACACCTTTACTGTCGAATATCCATATGAAGAATCTCAAAGTGATCGGTGCTTTCAATCAGAGCGCACCTGTGAATCCGGTCGAAGGTTCAAACGATTCGGTCTTGAACAACCTGAAGACAGTCTGCGAAATGATCATTCAAAAAGACATCGATGTTTCAAAACTTATAAGCAAGCTCATCGATCCCAAAGATTGCGAACAGGCTTATTATGATCTTATGTACAACAAGGATAAGGTCAACTGCATCATTTTTGACTGGAACAGTTACTGATGGAAAGTCTGTGGATCTTTAAAAACTTCAAGGACCTCAAGGAGATCAGAAGGCTCTATGATGAATCCTTTCCAAGAGACGAGCGGATCGATTTCGACAGGCTGATCAGAATGCTTGATGATGAGCGGCGCATGTACGTATATCTGGAAGAGGAAAAGATCATCGGCATGGCCTATTTCTTTCTGTTTGCTGATATCGCTTATCTTGGCTATATTTGTGTTGAAGAAGACCTAAGAAATAAAGGCTATGGAACAGCTATTATCAGCAGGATAAAGGAAGAGTATCAGGGCTATCGAATAGGCATCGATATCGAAGAGGTCAATAAAGGTTCCAGCAATTTTGAAGAAAGGCAAAGAAGAAAAGACTTCTATCTCAGGAATGATTTTGTTTCTACAGGGATCTTCTATAGTTTCTTCTTTGTGGACTATGAGATACTGAGCTATGGCGGACTTATAAGCAAAAAAGAATGGCAGGACCTGGTAAACAAACACTGGGGCAAAGTCGCAAAGACTGCCAGATACAGATAAGACAAAACGTCAGTAAATCAAAGACTTGATGAAAGAGGATATAATGTTTTGACTTATATGGCGAAACTCAATGATGAACTTTTATATAGAACGAGAGATCTCTAGTGGCAAAATCAAATGCGGTTTC
>JAFWKS010000432.1 GCA_017511325.1 Erysipelotrichaceae bacterium | reverse complement strand
CCATATCGAAAATAATATTTTTGATCATGTCGTCTCTTTCTGTACTGTTTGTATACGCTATAATTAAATCATGGAAACCATCAGATATTCAAAGATGGATAAGAAAAAAATAATCACACAGATGATGGAAGGGGGAATTATCGCCTTTCCGACCGATACTGTTTTTGGATTGGGCTGTATCATGGATGAAGAGATCAGCAAAAAGATCTATATTGCCAAGGGGAGAGATTTTGCGAAACCTTTGCCGATGATGTGCGATTCTTTAAAGATGATAAAGAAGTATGCCTATACGAACACGGATGCGGAAAAGATCATCAGAAAGTTTACTCCAGGAGCTTTGACTGTCATTCTGAACAAGAAGGAAGAAGTGCCTGACTACGTAACGCAAGGCAATAAAACCATCGGGATCAGAGTTCCTGACGATGAATGGATCCTTGATCTGATAAACAGTATTGGGAAACCGATCATGGTCACCAGCGCTAACATTTCCAATGAGGGCTCACTTTTGAAGTGGACTGATGTCTTTGAGGCGATGAATGGCAAGATTGACGGGATCGTCTGTGAAGACGCAAGAGGAGATAAAGCCAGTACGATCGTTGATCTTACTGAAGAGATAAAGATATTGAGAGAAGGTCCAATCAGTTTGGATGAGCTTAAGGAGGCTCTGAAATGAAAAAACGTCCTATCTATGTTTTAGGCCATAAGAACCCCGATACCGACGCGATCGTGTCAGCTATAGGTTATGCCGAGTATAAAAAAGCTCTCGGTGTGAATGCCGTAGCATCCAGGATCGGCTCAGTAGCGCCGGAGACTGAATATCTGCTGGAACGCTTCAGCTTTGATGATCCGGTAATGCTTTTTACGGCAAAATCGATCCTCAAGGAGATTGATATGGATAAGGCTGCACTGGCTGATAAAAACATGACGATGAAAGAGGCTTTGGATAAAGTAATCAAACTTAAAAACAGAGGTCTGATCGTCGTCGACAAGAAAAGGAAACTTGAAGGTATCGTCACCCTGGATGATCTTACCTATATGTGGACAAAAAGCGACAAGCAGCTCGAAACGATCATTAAAAATATCGAGATCGACAACATCGTAAAAACGCTTGAAGGAAAGCTGGTCCTAAGAGGAGACCACAAGCTCTCTGGGAAGATGCATATGTTCCCGAGCCTTAAATCCAACGTCGAAGATGATTCCATTGTCCTATTAAGAAACGAAGATGACAAGATGCAGTATTGTCTCGAACTTGGTGCGACGATGCTGGTGATATGTACATCATCGCTGATCTCTGAACATATCATAGATCTGGCTAAGGCTGCTGGAGCTTCGATCATTACGACCGAGCTTACACCGCTGTATATCACCCGTCTGATCTATCAGACACCGACGATCGAAAACATCATGATCGGCAAAGAGAAGATCGATTATTTCTCGATCGACGATACGGTCGATGAGGCCAGCAAAAAGATCGCCAAGTCCCGTCACAGATCATATCCGGTTCTCGATGAAGAAGGAAGAGTAGTCGGAGCGATCTCCCGTTACCACTTATTCAATTATCAGAAAAAGCAGCTGATCCTGGTCGATCACAATGAAAAAAAGCAGTCGATCGATGATATCGATGAAGGTGTCGTCCTGGAGATCGTCGATCACCACCGTTTCGATGGTTTCAGATCGGATAGTCCGATCAACATCGTCACTCAGCCGATCGGCGCTACAGCTACGATCGTAGCGAACATGTTTTTAAGCAACAGTGCAGTAAAACTGAAAAAGAATCTCGCTGGCCTGCTTCTGGGTGCGATCCTTTCCGATACAATGAATTTCAAATCACCTACGACGACAGCTGTGGATATCGAGGCAGCCAAAAGACTTGCCAGGATATCGGGAGTTGATTCGGATGAACTGTTCAAGTCGATCATCGAACATGCGGATTCACTGCTAGGCAAACGCCTGATCGAGATCGTCTACAATGACTTCAAGGAATTCTCGATCGATGGAAACCGCGTCGGTCTTTCACAGGCTGTCTGCAAGTCCAGGGATGAATATCACAAGCTCAAGGATGATCTGCAGAAGTATCTTGATGATTCGTGCAAGTCAGGCGGTTACGATCTGATGGCGATCATGCTGACACTGGCCAACGGCTCAGGCTCGTATGTGCTTTCGGCCGGTCACAGGAAGAACGTCGTCAAGGAAGGATTCAAACGCAACGAGGAAGGATTCGTCAATGGTCTTGTTTCAAGAAAAAAACAATTGCTGCCAGGGATTATCACGGCGATCGGAGCTAAATAATGCGCTATCTTTTAAAACACGGACATCTTGTAGTTGACGGAAACAGAGAATTCATTAACGGGGCATTGCTTATAAATGATGACGTCATTGAAGAAGTATTCCCTCAAAGCAGCAGGATCCGCAATATTGAAGAAGGATATGAAGAAATAGACCTTGAAGGCAGGCTGGTCATGCCGGGCTTTTTCGATACGCATAATCATGGCATCGACATGATGGGATTTGATGATGCCGATCTAGCAGAGCTGGATAAAATGTCCTATGAATATGCGCTGGATGGAACGACGTCGTATCTGGGGACGCTGTCCTATGATCTGGCTTTTGAAAGATTCGATTCAAGATTCAAACTCTTTGAAGACTATAAAGGTAAATACGCCCGCTTCCAGGGCATCCATCTGGAAGGACCTTTCTTAAGCAAGAAACATCTGGGCATCGGAGATCCTGATCACTTTCTCATGCCTGATCTTAATTTGATGAATGATATATTGCGCAGAACGACCAGGCTTAAACAGATGACCATTGCCTATGAACTTGAAGGAGCCAAGAAGATCGGAGCTTTACTTCATGAACATGATGTAAAAGTGATGTGCGGCCATTCTGATGCCGTATATGAAGATCTCGATGAGAATGTAGATGGTTTCACACATCTCTTCAATGCGATGAGAGGACTGCACCATCGCGATATGACACTGATCAACTG
>JAFWKS010000431.1 GCA_017511325.1 Erysipelotrichaceae bacterium | reverse complement strand
CCTCCGATCTGAAAACTCTCATCGAGTTCAGCTCTTCCTAAAAGGACGTTGTTCTGTTGATCATAAAATTGACGTATAGGCATGATATATACCTCCCAAATCTAATTATATCTTATCCCTTCAGCTGAAAGGAAAGCTCCCAAAGGCTATTTCTGATCATTCTTCATAAGAGAATAAAATCAAAAGCTGTTTATATGTTTAAAAAGAAATAATAAGGAATTTCAGGGTTTTGCGGACATAATGATTAGGAGGTTAAGATGGTAAAAAAGATTCTTATGATCGCAATACCGGCAGTGCTGATCGCCATAAGTCTGTTTTTCTCTATCAGCGCATATCTGACTTACAGACAGGACTATGTCGAAGTATATGTGGCCAGTCACAACCTGACTCAAAGAACCAAGGTCGAAATGCAGGACCTTGAATTGAAGAAAATGCCTAAGCAGTATCTAAGTGAAGATATCTATACGGATGACGAAGATATCCTGAACAAGTATGTGAAACTTTCATGCCTTATTCCCAAAGGAGCTTTTTTCTATAAGGGTTTTCTGCAAAGCGACATCAAAAATCTGTCGCATACGCTGTTAAGGGAAGGGGAAGTCAACTACGATATCTATACCGGAGAAGTTAAAGTCAATGCCGGTTCGCTGGATGTCGGGATGTATGTGGACTTGTATCTCAGTTTGGGAAACAGTCATGAAAAACCGGAAAGCGCCTTGTTTTTGGAAAACTGCCGGATCACAGGCCTGTTTGACTCCCAGGGGAAGATGATCCAAAGCTACGATAATGACAGCAGGGCGGCGATCATTTCTCTTGCGATATTGAAAGAAGATGTCTCGTATCTCAATATGGCTTTGATGGTCGGAAACGTCTCTGTCATTGTCAACAGTACAACCTATGCGATCAATTCATCAAGTCACCTGATCAAAGATTCTGCTGTTTTTATGTATCTTCAATAATGTTATGATTGAAGGGTGAAAAAATGGGTCAAGCTGCTGATGCTGCTGCTGTGGATGGGACTGATCTTCTTCTTTTCCGCTCAGCCGGCACCGGAATCGGAAGAGACTTCGAATCTGGTAGCTGAGATCGTCTACAAGATCTATTCTTTTGTTATGGCTGGCGGCGGAAAATTGAGTCAAAGCGAATTCATGGCCAGATACATCCAGCCGATCAGAAAACTGGCACATTTTTCGGAATTCATGATCCTTGCGATATTGATCTTTATCAACGTCATTGAATACCGCAAAAGAAATGTCTATCTTGTTTCTTTTGTGCTTGGCACTCTTTATGCCGTCAGTGACGAGATCCATCAGCTGTTTGTGATGAACCGCTACTGTTCTATATATGACATGATGATAGACGCATCGGGCTGTCTTTTAGGAATCATAATTTGCCATCTGTTTTATGAAAGATGGAAAAAAGCACACTGATATTACTTTGCTTGTTTTTATGGGGATGCAACCACAAGAGCGCATCCTGTGTTCGATTCAATGGCAATGATGAGATAAGCATCGAGATAAAAGCGCTCAATGATGATATCGAAAGTATCGAAGTGAGCGAAGTTTTTGAGTTGCCTTATGAGCTGATCTCTGATAATGAGGAATTTGAAAGATTCAAGAAACAGCTCGATGCCTCATATCATTTTGAAGAGAATCGTCTGATCAGGAGATATTCGATCGTTCTTGACGACAAGTATTCCTTTATGAACACGCTGGAAAGACTTGAAAAGGAGCATTACAGCTGTGAACAGTGAACTGATGCCAAGAGAAAAAGCCCTTGAACATGGGTTAGCGACATTGAGCGATATCGAACTGCTGGCACTGGTCATCAAGTCGGCATACAGAGACAAGGATGTCTTTGAACTTTCAAAAGAGGTGATCGACAAGGCCGGCAGTTTCAACAATCTGCTTTCCTTGTCCTATGAAGAACTTGTAAGCATCAAAGGGATCAAGAAAGCCAAAGCCATGGAGATCCTGGGGATCCTGGAGATCTCAAGAAGGCTTGCGAAAGTCGACAAGGTCTCTCAGATACAGATCAACAGTCCGGAAAAGCTCGTGGATTATTTGCGCTTTTCACTTGCGTATTCCCATCAGGAAGAATTCTTCGTGATCTTCTTGAACGGCGCAGGCAATGTGATCAGATCGGAAGTCATGTTCAGAGGCAATTCCAGCAGTGCAGCGATAGGCATTGACGACATATTGCGCAAGGCCCTGCTTTTAAAGGCTAAAGGACTGATCGTAGCGCACAATCATCCAAGCGATAACTG
>JAFWKS010000430.1 GCA_017511325.1 Erysipelotrichaceae bacterium | reverse complement strand
GCGCAGATGTCATCTTCAGCACCGGGGATCGCTGTGATCTGATCTCTGCTAACACCTAAGGAAAGCAGATAATCCACAAATTCTGCTTCCGGCTTGTTTTCACCGCCTCTGAAAGTATAGCTCTCTTCCGGTTTTACATAAGTGAAATTAAGTTTATACGGATCAGAATCGGTATAGTCACCTTCACCGATCGAAATGATCGTGATCGTATAGTTTTTGCCGTCGGTCATCTCCTGCGTTTCGAATTTGACCACATTTTCATCCTTGCCTATCCTGCGGGAAATGCCGATGCCGACATCGATGCTGACGATATAGCCCGAGGCATTGCTGACACCCTTGAACTGTACAGTTATGGAATCCTGAGTGACGTTGTATTCAACATCCGAGACCATATCCAGACGCTGCTTGACCAGTTCTTCCTTGACGAACTGCTTATAGCTGTTGTTCCCGACCCCGTAGATGTTTTCGCCGTCAAAGCCAATCAGATAGTCACTGCCTCCATCGATCGCAATGATATTGGACCATTTCTCCACTTCACTTTTGATCGAATCATTATCGATCTCGATATGGACCTTTCCATAGATGTCAAGACCAGCCACATAGCTGTCACCGCAGGCGACATCGACGATATCTTCCCATGATTCTGCTTCCAGATAATTCTGGGAATTGTTGGTGTAGACATCCACCCTGGATTCTTTCTTTAATATCGCCAGGATATTGCTGCTGGAAGCGATGTCCAGGATATCAGTATAGTTTCTTAAGGAACCTGAACCGATAAACTGTCCGGCATAGGAAAGATGGCCGTTACTGTCCATGACGATGGAACCTCTGTCGGTCGCATAGACTTTCACAATATTGCGCGCATCATCAAGATCGCAGGCCGAAGAATCATCTGCACCTGTACAGTGGACTCTGCCATTGGAATCAACAGCGATCACATGTGCCCCGCCAGCCGCCACATCGGTGATATTTTTCCAGTTCTCTATTTCATTGGCATACTTGCTGATCAGACCCGCCGAGATCAGTGTTCCATCCTCGTTCAATATGACAGTAAAACCCTCGCCTTCTGAGACCTTGATGGCACTGTTGGAAGTAAGATTGGAAAGTTCACCATTCGCATTACTCCCCGAACCATTCACATGAGAATAGTTATCGATATATACGACCGTTGTCTCAGATACCGAAAGACGATTGATATTTTCCTTGGTCGGAGTAAAAGGTCTGACCGTATTCTTCAGGATGATCGACATGATCAGTATCGTTATAAGCAATATGACAATGATCGTTGAAGTGACCTTGTTCTGAGCGTAGAAATTCTTTATTTTTTCTAAAAAGGAGTCCTTGGAAGTGAAGTATTCGATATTGATCTCGTCTGTATTCGCACTTACCGTATCATAGAGTGTGACCTCATCAGAATTAGTGAAAACTTCGACCAGATCTATATGATATAAGGAAGCTATCTTCTTCATCTGTTCATATCCGATCATAGCCGAACCGTTTTCATAGTTCATGTATTCAAGCGTATCCACACCTAAAACTTCCGCAAGATATGACTGCGAATAATTGTAATGCTTTCTCAGTTTTACTAATTTATTTGGCAGGTAATTCACACCATAATAATAACATCAATCAAAATGTAATTTTTCGTGTTTTTGCTTCATAGTATCTTGAAAAGTGTACTTTCTTATGTTAAACTTTATAAGCAATGTGCCCGAATAGCTCAGTCGGTAGAGCGTCCGGCTGTTAACCGGCAGGTCACAGGTTCGAGTCCTGTTTCGGGCGCCATTGTTCTGGCAAGTTGGTGAAGCGGCTTAACACACCGCCCTTTCACGGCGGCATTCACGGGTTCGAATCCCGTACTTGTCACCACTTGGTTCCCTAGCTCAGTTGGTAGAGCATCTGACTCTTAATCAGAGGGTCTAGGGTTCGAATCCCTAGGGAATCACCATTGATTTCAATAAGTCCGAAAGGACTTTTTTTGTTTCATACGTATTAAAAAAGCCTATAAAATTAGGTCTTTCTGCATTTTTATTTCATATGAAATAGGAAAAACAAAAGAAATGAAAGAATATAACAGATTAATGCTTTTCAGCTCTATCTATGAATAAATGGTCGTAAATTGGTCGTCAAAATGATTGATTTTTCTTCGTTTTTCAAGGGTGGTCGTCAAAATACGGTTATTCATTCCTCAATGTGTTTATGAATTTTGTCTTTTCCCTCATCTGTAAGTGACATTTTTTTCTAGTGCGTCATTCCATCTGTCCCTCGTGATGATGCACTGTTCCTCTTGTCCACCGGTTCATCAGATATTCCTCCAATGCAAGATCCCACATTGATTCCTCGTTGATAATCACATCAATTGCCTGGGCTTTGCTATCCGGAGCCGGGAGCACACTGGGGCTTCTGTAGAAAACCCTGTTTCCCAAATCGTTTTTTATTGACAGGAATAGCAACTCATCCAT
>JAFWKS010000038.1 GCA_017511325.1 Erysipelotrichaceae bacterium | reverse complement strand
ACCGATGGATCTGGATGATGGTGTAAAAGCAAACTATGCCAAATTCCAAGAACTGCTCACAAAGATTAAGTAAGGGAGGGTTTGAAATGGATGATATTACAACCCGTGAATCAATAAAAGAAAAGCTTCGAGATAACTTCGGCGGCAAATATGTCCGCAAAGATCTCACGAAGAAAATTAAAGAAGGCGCAAATGTACCAGTCTACGTACTTGAATTTTTACTTGGTCAATACTGTAGCAGCGATGAGGAAGAAGTTATTCAGAGCGGCGTAGAAAAGGTAAAAAAGATCCTTGCTGATAATTTTGTCCGACCCGACGAAGCACAGAAGACATTATCTTTGCTGAAACAAAGAGGTTCATATTCGGTCATAGATAGAATTACTGTTAGACTTGATATTCATAAGGATACTTATTTAGCTGAATTCTCCAACTTGGGAATAAAAGATATCCCGATCAATCAAGACTTTCCAGCTAAGTATGATCGTTTGTTAGCTGGCGGTATCTGGTGCATGGTTTCTTTGGAGTATCAATATGACGAAGAAGATAAGTATTCCGTGCCCGTTAAGATTAGAAACTTAAAGCCGATTCAGCTACCGACTGTAAATATCAGGGAATTTAAAGAGAATAGATCTTTATTCAGCAAAGAAGAATGGATTGATCTTTTAATGCGTTCTATTGGCATGGAGCCAGATGAACTTAGTTATCGTGAAAAGTGGCTGCTTCTGCTCAGAACTGTTCCGCTTGTAGAGAATAATTTCAATCTTTGCGAGTTAGGACCAAGAAGCACCGGTAAATCCCATCTTTATAAAGAGATCTCTCCAAACAGCATTCTTGTTTCTGGCGGCCAGACGACGGTAGCTAATCTTTTCTATAACATGGGAAGAAAAACTGTTGGCCTTGTAGGTCTGTGGGATTGTGTTGCTTTTGATGAAGTGGCTGGTATCAACTTTAAAGACAAAGATGGTATACAGATCATGAAAGACTACATGGCTTCCGGATCCTTTGCCAGAGGAAAAGAAGAAAAAGCAGCGTCTGCTTCTATGGTGTTTGTAGGAAATATAAATAAAAGTGTTGATGTTTTGCTAAAGACCTCTAGTTTATTTGATCCGTTCCCGCCGGAAATGGGTACCGATACTGCTTTCTTAGATAGGATTCATTGCTACATTCCTGGATGGGAGATCACTAAGTATAGACCCGAGCATTTTACAAATGATTACGGTTTTATCACCGACTATTTATCAGAAGTTTTTCGTGAACTACGTAAAGACCAGCAAGGCGATGCATTAGATAAATACTTCCATTTAGGAAAGAACCTTAATCAGAGAGATACTATTGCCGTTAGAAGAATTGTTTCCGGTCTCGTCAAACTTGTTTATCCGGATGGGAACTATAAGAAGGAAGATTTAGAAGAGATCCTTCGGATCGCTTTAGAGATGCGTCGAAGAGTTAAGGAACAGCTTAAGAAACTCGGCGGAATGGAATTCTACGATATCAACTTCTCATATATCGACAACGATACTTTTGAAGAAAAATATGTATCTGTTCCAGAGCAGGGCTCCAGCACATTAATTCCGGAAGGTTTATGTAATCCTGGGCAGGTATATACCGTTGCCGAAGGAAAATCAGGAATGATAGGTTTATTCCGGCTAGAATCACAGATGCTGCCGGGCAATGGTAAATTTGAAAGAACCGGAATTGGAAGCGATAGAGAAAGCAAGGAATCTTCCGCTATAGCTTTTAATTTCCTAAAGGCTAATAGTAACCGAATCAGTCAGTCTATCAGTACTACGACAAAAGATTATTTAATTCATTACCAGGATCTTCAAGGTATCGGTATGACATCAAAACTTGCTATGCCTACGCTGATTGCTCTATGCTCTATTGCATTAAGCAAACCGACCGTTAGTTCACTGGCTGTGCTTGGTGATATTAGTATCAGTGGGACGGTCATTAAAGTGGAAAATCTTGCTAATGCTATGCAAGTTTGCCTGGATAGCGGAGCAAAGAAAGTACTGCTGCCTATAACCTCGGCTGGAGATCTATCGACAGTACCTTCTGATTTAATCGGACGGTTCAGTATTATATTCTATAGCAGTGCGGAAGATGCTGTTTTTAAAGCTTTAGGTGTTGAGTAAAATGGATATCACGATTCCTACGGACAATGATGGTTATGTATTGCTTCAATGTGAAAGATGTGGTGAGTATTTTAAAATAATGTCCTCTGATATTGAAGATGAATCCATACTTTGGTTATTCTGTCCAATGTGTGGTATGACCAGCGAGTCATATGTAACGGAAGATGTTATGGAATTAGCAGTTAAAATGGTTAAAAACTATGCAATTGATACCATATACGCTGCTTTAAAGCCTTTGGAAAAAACAACGAAAAAGAGTCCGATTAAAATCAAAATCGGAAAGAAGCCTAAGAAAGAATATGAATCTCCAATTAGTGCCAGTATCGATTCATTAGTAATTCAAGAATATAAATGTTGCTCGAAGACTGCAAAAATCCATCCACTTTTAAAAGTTGCGGGATCATGCTGTCCATTTTGTGGGGTAGATTATGGAAATTAATAGGAATCAATTAAAGAAAATCTCATATTCATTTCACTCTATATGTAATAGGCTGATGCGTTCTGACTTTGCCGATTATGAAAATAATCTTCTCAAATTTATCGAGTTTATTGAAAATAATGAATTAATACAGCAATTCATATCAAGTCAAGGAGCGTGTGAGCTTGATGTAGCAAAGGAAGTAAAAGGCGTTTCTTCTGCTTACGGACATCTAATCTTTGATATAGGCAATAGTGACGAAGAAGAGATCAGAAATGTATATGCTATAGCCAGTTATATTGCACATAATCACCTTCCGATCCAAACCGGCTATGCATGGGGATATGGGCATTCAGATAAATACGCCGATATGGTGAAAGGCTTCAATGATCGATTTATCATGATTCTTATT
>JAFWKS010000037.1 GCA_017511325.1 Erysipelotrichaceae bacterium | reverse complement strand
TGCCTCTTACAACATCGGAGATCTCCATCAGGTGATCATCGATGACGTTGGCGAAATTATAGGTAGGGAAACCGTCTGATTTTAAAAGCACCATTTCATCAAGCGTTTTATTATCGACGGTGATCTTTCCATAGACTTCATCATCGAAAGAGGTAGTTCCTTCAGGTTCGACATTGAGTCTGATGGTATAAGGTTCCTTATTGTTTAGCTTTTCTTCGATCTCTTCTTTGCTTAAAAGCTTGCAAGGATCGACGAAATAGAAGGAATCACCTTGCTGCTCACGCTGTTTTTCCAGATCCTCTTCCTTGCAGAAACAGTAGTGGGCTTTGCCTAATTCTACTAGCTTATGGGCATATTCAGCATAGATGCCTTGTTTCATGCGTTCAGACTGAACATAAGGTCCATAGTTGCCGCCTACATCCGGTCCTTCGTCGTGTTTAAGACCGCATTGCTTGAGTGTGTTATAGATGATATCAACAGCACCTTCGACCAGACGGCCTTGATCAGTGTCTTCGATCCTCAGGATAAAATCTCCATCGTCTTTCTTGGCGATCAGGTATGCATAAAGAGCAGTTCTAAGATTGCCTATATGCATGTAGCCGGTGGGACTTGGTGCAAATCTTGTTCTTATTCTAGCCATATCTAATTTACCTCCAAATCATTTTAGCATTAAACTAGAAAAAAACCCTATATTTACATAAAATAATTATAAGGAGTTTTTAATTATGGTTTTTGAATATATACCAAGGGGCGTTTGCTCACAGAAATTTACATTTGAGGTCAATGATGACGGCACTATAGAATCATTGTCTGTAATAGGTGGATGCAATGGAAATCTCAAAGGCATCTCCAGCATTATAAAAGGCATGAATGTCGATAAAGTAATAGAAGCATTTGAAGGGATACAGTGCGGCATGAAGATGACGTCATGTCCAGATCAGATCGCCAGAGCTCTGAAAGCTTATAAAGAGGCAAGCAGCCGTTAGTTTATGATCTATATTCTTTATGCACTGTCTGTGACGATCCTTGTCATTCTTGATCAGTATGTCAAGAATCTGATCGTCATGAATTTTGAACTGGGAAAGCGGGTACCTCTTATCGAGAATTTCTTTTCTTTAACGTATGTAAGAAACTACGGGGCCGGCTTCTCGATCCTGCAGAATGAACGAGCATTTCTTACTGTTCTTTCGTTAATAGCTATCCTGATCCTGACTTATCTGCTTATCAAAGCTAAGAAGAACGATACTGTAAGCATCATTTCCTATATCCTCATCATATCCGGAGCTTTGGGAAATCTGATCGACAGAATAAGACTGGGCTATGTTGTCGATTTTCTGGATTTCATTATATTTGGCTATGATTATCCGGTCTTCAATATCGCTGACTCTTTTATAACAATCGGCTGTTTAACTTTGATCATCACTGTCATCCTGGAGAGCAAGAATGCCAAAAATAAAGCTTAAAGTAGACGAAGATAATACCGATATCAGACTTGATGTCTTTTTAGCTGAGAATACACCTTTGTCAAGAACGGCCATTCAGAAGCTGATCGATAACGGCGAAGTCCTTCTTAACGATGAGATACCCGTCAAGAAGATCAAGACGGTCCTTGGCGATGTGATCGAATTCTCTTATGAAGAAAAGACGCTGACTGATATCAAACCTCAAAATATCCCTTTGGATATAGTTTATGAAGATGAAGATGTGATCGTCATAAATAAACCAAAGGACATGGTTGTACACCCGGCCGTGGGCAATCCTGATGGAACGATCGTCAATGCGCTTTTATATCATTGTAAGGAGCTGTCCGATGTCAACGGCTACTACAGACCGGGGATCGTTCATCGTATCGATAAGGATACTTCAGGACTTCTTGTCTGTGCCAAAAACAATGAAGCACATAATTTTCTTTCAGAGCAGTTGAAAGATAAGACTTGTTACAGAAAATACTATGCGATCGTAAGCGGCGTCATTGAAAACAACGAAGGTGAGATCGATGCACCGATCGGCCGCAGCGATAAAAACAGACAACTGATGTGTGTCACTTCAAAAAACTCGAAGGAAGCAGTAACATTGTTCAAGGTTCTGGAAAGGTATAACGATTCAACACTTCTGGATGTTGAACTGAAGACTGGTAGAACGCATCAGATAAGAGTTCACATGCAGTTTATAAATCATCCTGTTCTTAACGACAGCAGATATGGAAAACATGTGTTCGATGGAACAGGCCAGTATCTTCATGCCTATTTTCTTTCTTTCATCCATCCAAAGACAAAGGAAAGAATGGATTTCATGGCTTCGATGCCTGAATATATGAAGAGATACATCGAAAGGAAAGGCGGCACATTTTATGAATGATCAACTTGATTATAATATTGCCAAGATGTTTGCTTTGATGCGTCTATTAAATAAAAAATATGGTTATTCAATACCAAATAAGACATTAAAAGATTTAAATACTCATCAAATAGAATTCTGGATGTTTAACTTAAAAGACCCGCATTATCAGGCAATCAGGATTACGTCTTCAAAAGCTTCCGAATTTGCAAAAGAAGAAAAGAAAGTCAAGGAAAGACTTGAATATACTAAAGGAATTTTTCGGAATGCAGTAAGCTTTCTGGATATCCATATAAGCAGGGAAGAATATGAT
>JAFWKS010000429.1 GCA_017511325.1 Erysipelotrichaceae bacterium | reverse complement strand
GGGAACCAGATCCTGCCGTTTGCGTAGGTCGTTTCACCATAGACATTGGTCGTAGACAGGTCGCAGCCTTCACCAACACACGCATCACCGCCGCCGTTTGCAGCACCGAACGATGCAGTTACCGTACTGCCATCGAAGAATCCAGTGATATTTCCAACACCGCCGTTGATCTTCTTGACGTTAGCCATACTTGCGTTGTAGGCTTCAGAAACAGAGACCAGCGGATGTTCATCAAGAGCTTTCTTAGCGATATATCCGGTCACTGTACCATAGCCACCGCTACCGCTGGCGTAAGGGTAAGCACCTTTCGTATGCGTGAATTCGGTTACTGAATCAGGCATTTCCAGCGGAGTATATGGATCATATTCTCCAAGGTGGTGTTCTTCAAGCTGATCGAGGATCGCCGCAACAATGTGTGACTTCGTGTTGGCCTGATATTCCGAACTTGTGAAATAGGCACCTTTTTCCAGTTTATCGTATCCTGTCCAGCAGGAGATCGTATATTTGTTTGTCTGCATTACCAGCCAGCTGTCCTTGGTCGAACCGGTAGGGATGCCATAGTCTCTTCCGGAATCGCCCCAGTCAGTCGTACCGGTCTTGCCGTAGAGCGGATAATCTCTTCCTCTTGCGCAGTACAGCATCAAAGAGGAGAAGGCGCCGGACATGTTGTATTTTTCAAGGTAAGCAACCATCCAGGCTGTCGCATCAGAGATGGCCTGTGTGCCTTTGGTATCGGCATACCATCTTTCTCTGCCATCTGTGTAGTCGATATAGTTTACACAGTGCGGATGGATGTAGCGTCCGCCATTGATGAACATTCCATGTGCTGCTGCCAGCTGCAAAGGCGTTACCAGACATCTGTTGCCACCGATGGCAAACTGCAAGTCAAAGTCTGAATATTCAAAGTTGAATCCGATCGAGTTGAGATAGTCTACGACGAATTCTTCACCTTTTTCTTCTACGACTGCAGCCAAAGCCTGAACGGCAGGAGTGTTCTGGGATCTTGCCAGAGCTTCCGTCATCAGCATGTCGCCGTAGTATTTGTGGTCATAGTTGGAGATCAGGACATTGCCTCCGTAGAGATAATATGGCTGATCGGTAAAGGTGTGCGATGTCGCATAACCTAAAGCATCGATACATAATGCATAGTCGATGACCGGCTTTATGGATGAACCAGGGTTCAGATAAGCACTGGTCGCCCGGTTGAACTGTCTTGCGGAATCGGTTTCACCGCGTCCGCCGCCAAGTGCTTCGATGGCACCGATCTGATTGTCCAGAACGACGACCGCACTCTGACACAGCTCGTTAGGGAATTCGATCCCGGTGTATTCTTCTTCATTCTGCAGGTCATAGATGTATTCCTGCATATAGGCATTCATATTTGTATAGATATTCATACCTACGCTGTATGGACTTTCGCCTGTTGTTTCGATTACTTCATCGATGACTGCATCGATATAAGCCTGATACTTTTCGTTTACTTCCGAGAAGCTTGCGGCTGCCCCGGCCAGAAGGTCTTCCATCCTTACTGAATTGGCAAGATCTGCTTCAGCCTGAGTGATATATCCGTGCATGACCATCAGATCAAGAACTTCGGCTCGTCTTTCATAGGCGTTTTCCAGATAGTTGATCTCAGGATCGAGGTAGTAGTTGTCGTTTTTGTATAAGTCATTATACGGATTGTAGGTGTTTGGCGAGTTGATCAGACCAGCCAGAAAGGCAGATTCAGTCAGATTCAGTTCGCAGGCGTTCTTGCCGAAGTAGTATTCAGCAGCCTTCTGGACACCACGGATGTTGTTGCCGTAGTTGACTTTGTTTATATACATAGCCAGGATATCCTGCTTGGAAGTATCTGTGAAGTTTTCAAGCTCCAGAGCCAGGACGATCTCCTGCATTTTACGCTTGATACCGGACATACCGGTCCTTGAAGCGATCGTTGAATCTTCACCGGCATCGATCGAGAAGTAGGAGTTCTTGATCAGCTGCATCGTGACGGTCGAACCACCTTGCGAGAAATCATGGGTCCTGACGTTTTCGATGGCGGCCTTGGTGAATCTTGGGATATCGAAACCGACGTGTTCAAAGTATCTTGAGTCCTCGATCGCTAAGAAGGCGTCGATCAGACAGTTAGGCATCTCTTCATAATCGATATTCTCTCTAAGATACATGCCGATCTCCATGATCTTGTTGCCGTCAGAATCATAGATCATCGACGAATCCGGTGAGCGAAGATCCTCGACATGCAGTTCAGGCTTATCTTCACATAGCTTTATGGCAAAGATACCGGCAGCGATCACTCCGCAGATCCCGATAAACAGGACGATGCTGGTAAGGATCGCAAAGATGAAGGTGACTATATGGCCTTTAGGACGAGGGGTTTTTTCTTTTTTGATCTTCTCCTTCTTTTCCTTCTTAGGCTTTTCCGGTTTATCAGGATCATCTGTATTTGCCTGTTGCGCTCTTTCGCTCTTCGGCTTCTTGATGCTGGAGAGTTTTTCTTTGATTTTCTCAACAAAAGAAGGACCAGCAGTGGATTTTTTCTTTATCGGTTCCTCTTGAGTGGTCTCTCTTTCAAAAGTTTCTATAGTTTCGATAATAGGCTCTACATCTTCGTAATACTTGATACCCTTATCGTTCTCAATGGTTGGATGAGAAACCGGTGTTTCTGAAACATTTGGGATATCATTGGAAGTGTGCGGGATCTCAGTTGCGGCTTCTGAAATGATGTCAGATTCCTGATTGGCAGGATGATGTTTTTTCACCTTCTGCAAGATCGCGTTTATTCCTCTAGACTGCGAGTCGTTGAGTTCTGTTTCCTGTTTCATACAATTATTAATTATACTATATTTACTTAATAAATGATAATATTAAGACATGATAAACGAACGTCTAAACCGGCTTAAAACCGCGATGTTGAAGAACAATATCGATGTATATTATTTCAGTACTACTGACTACCACATGTCGGAGTATGTTGCGGAATATTTCAAGACTCTGGCATACTTTTCCGGATTCACCGGCTCGGCAGCTACGCTGCTTGTGACATTGAAAGATGCATTCATTTTTGTCGACGGAAGATATCATGCGCAGGCTGACAGGCAATGCCTCCCACACGGTCTGAAGGTGGTTAAGCTCGGAACCAAAAAAGGCATGGAACCGATGGCTTTTTTGAAGAGGTATTTTGTCGGAAAGACGATCGGTCTTGACGGACGCAGAACAAGTGTGAAGTTTGCCAAGGAACTGCTGAAAAACGAACTCAGAATCAAGAATGTCGATATCTATTCTTCATTGATCGATGATCGGATTCCTTTGGACAAAGATCCGATCTATGAACTATCGACAAGATATACAGGCATTTCAAGAAAGACAAAGCTTGAGATGCTCAAACACGTCCTGCAGGGCAGGACCCACATCGTCAACAATCTTGAATCGATCGCCTACATCCTGAATCTAAGAAGCAACGATATCGCCTATACACCGGTCTTCTATGCCTATCTTGTTTTCCATGGAAATAATGTCTATCTTTTTACGGACAGCTATCGCATTGATAAGAGCCTGATGGAAAGGATCCTGGATGACGGTGTCATCGTGAGGCCTTATGATTCCTACTACAGATTTTTGTACAACATCACCAACAGCACGATCATCATCGATGAAAGCAGAGTCAACTACGAGACGTTCATTCATATAAACCGCAACAACAACATCATCTATGACAAGCGTTCGCCGATCGAAGATATGAAATCTATCAAGAATGAAGTCGAACAGAAGAATATGCGTCTGGCACACATCTATGACGGCGTAGTCATGCTCAGGTTCTGGATGTGGCTGGATAAGATCGACAAGCGCACGATCACTGAGTATGATGCTGCCAACAAGATCGACACGCTCAGAAAGATCTACAAGGCAAAGGATCTGAGCTTTCCTTCGATCGTCGCTCATGACGCCAATGCGGCTTTAATGCACTACAAACCGGAAAAAGGCCGTTCAGAGCGTTTAAAGAATCGTGGCATCCTGCTGTTTGATACGGGCGGCCAGTATTCACAGGGCACGACCGATGTCACCAGGACCGTAGCTCTAGGCAATGTCTCTCCGGAAGTAAAGAAGTACTTTACACTGGTATTGAAGTCGATGTTCAATCTGAGTGAAGTCAAATTCCTCAAAGGATTGAATGGCAGTCAGCTTGATATCCTGGCAAGAAAAGACCTCTGGGATATCGGTGTCGATTACCGCTGCGGTACGGGACATGGCGTAGGCTTCAATCTTGCAGTCCATGAATCACCGCCAAATATCCGCTATGGTCATACGGAAAGCGGTACGGAACTCTGCGAGATCAAACCGGGCATGGTGTTCTCCGATGAACCGGGCGTCTATTTTGAAGGAAAGTTCGGCATCAGATGTGAAAACCTCCTGCTTTGTGTAAATGAAGCAAGCAATGAATACGGTCAATTTCTGCGTTTTGAACATTTGACCATGGTTCCTTTCGATCTCAACCTGATCGACAGGGACTATCTTGATGAAAAGACGATCGAGGCCTTGAACAGGTATCACAGCAAGGTCTATAAAACACTGCTTCCTTATCTGGATGAGGAAGAAGCACAATTTTTGAAAGAGAAGACGAGACTGATATGAAACTGATAAGCTGGAACGTAAATGGATTAAGAGCACTGATGAGCAAGGGCGACCTCATCCCTTTCATTGAGACTGAAAAACCGGACATCATGGCTTTTCAGGAGACCAAGATGCAGGAAGATCAGCTGAATTTCAATTTTGATGGTTATTTCAGATATATGCATTCAGCTGAAAGAAAAGGCTAT
>JAFWKS010000428.1 GCA_017511325.1 Erysipelotrichaceae bacterium | reverse complement strand
TTCAGAAGAAAGACAGCTTAAACTTGTTGACATGATGAGAGTCGCTCTTGAGGCAACTTTAGGTGTCTAAATGAAAATTCTCAGTTTCGGATCGCTCAACTATGATCATGTCTATGAGATGGATCATTTTGTTGAACCAAAAGAAACCCAATCATCTCTGGCTTATGCCAGAGGTTTTGGTGGTAAGGGGCTGAATCAGTCTATTGCTTTGGCTAAAGCGGGACTGGAAGTCTATCATGCCGGCAGAGTCGGAAGTGACGGCCAGGATTTCATTGACTATCTGAATTCGTATGGCGTCAATACGGATCATCTTATGAAAGATGACTCTCTTGCGACCGGCCACGCCATCATTGAGGTCTGCAAAGGCCAGAACTGCATCATCCTGCATGGCGGAGCCAATCAGGCGATCGATGAGAAACAGATCGATGAAGTACTGGAACATTTTGACAAAGATGACGTCCTTTTGATCCAGAACGAAATATCCAATCTGGCTTATCTGATCGACAAAGCCAGTCAAAAAGGGATGCTGATAGTATTCAATACGGCTCCGATGAATGAGAAAGTCTTCACTTATCCATTAGATAAGATTGATATCTTCATCGTCAATGAGATCGAAGGCGCCGGATTGGCAAAGACCGATTCCGGTGACTATCAAAAGATCATCGAAGCTTTAAAGGAAAGATTCCCTGACAAGAAGATCGTCATGACGGTCGGTGAAAGCGGATCATACTATATTGCCAAAGATACGCTCATCCATCAGGATGCCTATAAAGTTGAAGCGATCGACACGACTGCCACTGGCGATACTTTTACCGGTTTTTTCCTGGCGTCCTATCTTAAGGACGAGGATATAGGAAAAGCTCTTGACCTGGCGGCCAAAGCTTCCAGTATCACTGTGCAGGGCAAGGGAGCTGCCCAGTCAATCCCAAGTATTGAAGAACTATGAAATACGCAGATATGCATTGCGATACCATTACTGCTCTTTATAGAAGTAATGGTTCACTCAGAGAAAATGATCTACATATAGATCTCAATAAGATGCGAAAAGGCGAATGTCTAATGCAGAATTTCGCCGTTTTTACTGATATCGGGAAGGAAGATTCATCATTCACTAAAGCCGCTATAGATTATTATTATGGACAGCTTGAAGAAAACAAGGATCTGATCGCTCCGGCATATTCATATGAAGATATCATCAGAAATGATGAAAACGGAAAGATAAGTGCCGTACTGACTTTAGAAGAAGGCAGCGTGATCGAGAATGATCTAGGCAATCTTGATTATTACTATGATAGAGGTGTCAGGATGATCACATTGACCTGGAACTATCCTAACGGCATCGGCTACCCAAACTTCATCTATGAAAAAGACAAGTATCATGACAAACTGCACACAATAAATGAAAAAGACGGTCTGACGCCTTTTGGCATAGAGTATGTAAGAAGGATGGAGGAACTCGGCATTATCGTCGATGTCTCCCATCTCTCGGATGCGGGATTCTATGATGTGCTGAAGTATTCGACAAGACCGTTCGTCGCATCGCATTCCAATGCCCGCAAGGTATGTCCGGTCGCCAGAAATCTGAGTGATGACATGATCAGAAAACTGGCGGACAAGGGAGGAGTGACAGGTCTCAATTACTGTTCAGCCTTTATTGAAGATCTCAATGAAAAAATGACCATGATCGACAAGATGGTCGAACATGTCCGTTATATCGCTGATGTCGGCGGGATCGACTGCATAGGACTTGGTTCGGATTTCGATGGCATTGGAAACAAACTGGAGATCGTCGATGCATCAGGAGTCCAGATGCTCTATGAAGCACTGAAACCATATTTCAGTGAAGATGAGCTTGAGAAGATCTTCTACAGGAATGTATTGAGAGTATACAAAGATGTATTAAAGTAAATAAGACATCCCCGGATGTCTTATTTTTTAAGTGCTTTCTTTTTCTTATATCAGACAAGAACGTCAAGACAGTTTTCAAGTCTGTCGATAAGCTTCTTCTTGTCCTGTTCAGGCAGGAAGGAATACTTGATAGAATTGATGTTCATCAGGATGAGGTCTTCATATTCAAAACCCATCTCCTCCAGACAGTGATCATATTCATCATCAAGATTCACTCTGGCCATAGTCATATTGTCGGTGTTGATCGTGATTGGAACACCTAAGGCATAAAGATTATAGGCCGGATGCATGCTGTAGCTTTCTCTGGTCTTGCACTGAACGTTTGAAGTAGGACAGATCTCTAAAGCGATCTCATGGTCAGCACAGTATCTTGAAAGCTCCGGATTCTCATAGACGTGGTGTCCATGTCCGATCCTTCTGGCTCCCATCTCGATCGCATCCTTGACTGTATGCCAGTCCTGTGAATCCCCGGCATGGCAGATGCACGGAATGCCTGTTTCCTGCGCCTTTTTAAACAATGGTGCGAAATTGCTTAGCGGTACGATACCTTCGGCACCGGCCAGGTCGACACAGACGACGCCATCATTCATATATTCATGGGCAATGGAGGCTGTCTCCATATTCTTATCCCAGTTGACTTTTTCTGTTCCAACGCACATCATGCAGCAGATGATGCCGATCATGATGTCCGGATATCTTTTCAAGGCATTTCTTCTTCCTTCCAGGACTGCTTCGATGGCGTCCCTTTGGCTTAGTCCCTTATCCGTATGCAGCTGTGGTGCAAATCTTATTTCAGCATAGGCCAGGCCCTGATCATGCAGATCCTCAATGAGCTCCTCAGTAATGCGTCTGATCGAATCTTTGTCCTGCATGACCTGTAATGGTGCATCGAACATCTTCAGGTATTCATTGACACTGTCGGAATTCGAACATTTTTCCATCCAGTCCTTGTAACCCTGCAGGGTATCGGCAGGCATTTCTACACCCTGTTTTTCTACCAGTTCCCAGACTGTCTCCGGTCTGAAAGAACCGTCAAGATGCAAATGCAGATCAACTTTTGGAAAATCATATTTCATATCTTTAGCTACCATCCTCATCTAAATTATAAAGCAATTTCACTGTGCTAGAATAAAAGAGAAATTGAAGGGAAGAGATAATCATGAGTGAACTTAAGAAAAGACCTGTAATCCTTGATGGTGATCCCGGTCATGACGATGCGATCGCCTGGGTCCTGGCTTCTACGGTTGATGAATTTGATATCAGAGCTATCACGACGGTAGCCGGAAATCAGACCTTGGAGAAGGTCACCTACAACGCCAGGAGAATCGCTGCTTTATTGAAACTGGATATCGAAGTTGCCAAGGGCAGAAACAGACCGCTGGCTGGTGATCTTATAATCGCTCCGAATTTTCATGGTGAAACTGGCCTTGATGGGCCAAGACTTCCTGAACCGGATCATGAACTGAGCAGTCTATCGGCTATCGAGATGATGGCTAAAGTTTTAAAAGAATCAGAAGAAAAAGTCACGATCATTTCCACCGGCGCTCAGACCAACGTTGCCGCATTGCTGCTGTCACATCCTGAACTTAAGGAGAAGATCGAGATGATCTCAACGATGGGCGGAGGATTGAGAAACGGCAACTGGACTACAGGTGCAGAATTCAATATCCTTGTCGACCCTGAGGCAGCCTACACAGTCTATCACTCAGGACTTCCTTTACAGATGTGCGGCCTTGATGTTACAGAAAGAGCGCTGGTCTATCCTGAAGACTGGGAAAGGATCAGGGCTTTGAACAATCCTATCGCCAGGATCGTAGCGGAATGGTTTGATTTCTTCTTCATCCATGTGAGCTCTTTAGGCTGGAAAGGAGCGACACTGCATGATCCATGCGCTGTCATGTCCCTGATCCATCCGGAGATTTTTGACATCAGAGACTACTATGTGGACATTGAACTTAAGGGCGAATACACAAGAGGGGCAACAGTGGCAGACTATCATGGAAGACTAGGCAAGAAGCCAAACTGCCGCTGTGTCGTCGATCTTGACCGAGAGAGATTCGTTGAATACTTATATGAAGCCTGTGCAAGATTTGAAGGCTGGGAGGTGAATCTGTGAGCAAGATACCTGTTTGGATAGATACGGATACCGGTGTTGATGATGCGGTAGCGCTTATTACGGCAATGTCCTTAAAACAATTGGATATACTGGGAGTTTCAGCGGTGGCAGGGAATACTACGCTTGAAAACGCCTTTAGAAATGCCAGAGATGTATTAGCGCTCGCTGAAAGAGAAGACATAAAAGT
>JAFWKS010000427.1 GCA_017511325.1 Erysipelotrichaceae bacterium | reverse complement strand
ACAATTTCATCTATTTTATCTCTGATGAAGCATTCCTCTTCACCATTTATAATGTAGATCATTTCCTATTAATTATAACAAAATCATTATGACCGGTTTTTATAAAATCCAGGAGCTTTGAAAAATAAAGATCTACATTTCCGCAATTCTTTGTGATGAAGTATCTGACCATATATCTGTCCAGTGTGTCTATGGTCTCTTTGCTTGGATGATCATATTTGCCGTTGGTAGATATGATCGCATATTCAGGTTGTATATTACCGATGAAATAAGGGCTTGTGCCTGTATAAGAGTCATGATGAGATACCTTAAGAAAGTCTATTTTCAAAGGTCCGTATTTCTCATAGATCCTGTTTTCCACCTTTTTAGAAAGATCACCTGTGAAAAGAAAATCATAATCATCGATCTTTATATGATAAGCAAGCGAATTATCGTTGTCATCTTCAAAATCCCCAAGATATAGATAGTTATACTCTATGTTCTTGAAACTGAAATCCCTCCCTTCTTCAATGATCTCCCCTATCTTGAAATCATGTTCAAGATTTTCGATATTGCCGTTATGGTCTTCGTCATCATGCGAAATGATGAGATGATCGATTCTGTAGATACCTTTGGAAAACAGTAATTTCCTCAGTTTATGATAATTGAATTTTGAACCGGTATCGATCAAAACACAGGACTTTGAAAGCGGGTATTTGATCATTGCCGAATCGCCTTGTCCTACATCGATAAAACATACATTCATTAAGGGCTGATTGATCGGGCTTGCTATCAGAAGACACAGAAGAGCCATTTGAATATATTTGTTAAGTCTAAGCGATCTTTCAATAGTCAGAAAGAGGAAAATGCTGATCAGTGATACCGATCCTCTGATCGAAAGTGATATCTCATTGATCATTGAATATGCTCTGATAAGCAAAAGATAAAAGTTCTGCAGAAAAGGCATGATCAATAAAAGCATGCTGAAAATATAGAAAAAGATCTTGATATTTATAAGAGTGTTGAAAAACGTAGTTTCAATAAGATCGATCTCCTTGAAAAAGAAGGATTCTATGACCAGCAGATAAAGCTTGAAATCATATCTGTTTTTAAACATTACGATAAAGGAAAAAAGAAGCGGTAAAAGGATCGAATAATTATAAAAAAGAGCAAAATTGTATATGCAGATGAAAAGGACCTTATATGTAAATATCTCAGATCTTTCTTTATTATTTAAAAGGCAGTCGATCAAAAGCAGGATGAATTTAACTTCAAAAGAAAACAGAAACGATATTATGATGATACCTGTCAGGCAGAATAAAGGCTTCTTTTTTCGCAGAAAATTCAGAAAATAATAAGAATAAAGTCCATAGCCGATATTGAAACTCAGGCTTTCATCATCAACGTACTGATTATAAATAATTTTCATCATAGCCGCAGACGCTGAACCATCAAGACTGTTGAGCTGCTTTTCGATAAGCATCCTGGGAATAAAAGTGTATTGAACGGAAAAGTCAGATCCCATAAAAACAATGTTTTTCTTTAGAAATGACATTTCTGAGCACTTGGCAAACCCAGAGCATTTTATGATATCTCCCTGATTGAGCGTTCTATCAGAATATAAAGCGATCTTGTAGAAAAGCTTGTCGACAATGTAATAATTGTTGCTTTTGTATTCAATAATGCCATAAGGCATGAAATCAGAAAAAAATCGCGATATGAATAAAGCAGTTATCAGAAAAAGAAAATAAAGCGATGTTTCCCTGAAACTGAAAGACATCAGAAAAAATCCAATAAGAATATAGAGGTAGACATTATGAAAATAAAGTGACAAACATAAGGCGATTGTCACTCTAAAGACAGATATATTCTTTGATCTTATTGAATTTGCCATAGCCGATTCCTTTGACATTCATAAGCTCTTCAAGGTTGTTAAATGAACCATAGGTATTACGATAGTCGATGATCCTTTGAGCGATGCTGCTACCGATACCTGGTAAAGTAATGAGCTCATCAAGATCGGCTGAATTGATCGAGATCAGATCGTTTCTGTGTCTTCCAATAACGATGACCTGCGAGTTATACAAAACGGTATTTAAAGAGTACTGTGAAGTATCCGCATCTTCCTTAAGTATTGCTATATCAAGCAGATCCTGCAGTGAAGATCCAAGTATCAGCTCATATATGCCGGGTTTTTCTACTTCCCCTTTTATTTCCACAGTGATGTATCTTTCCTTGCTTAGATCTTCACTTTGTATATCTGCGGCATTCATAAGCACCATCACAAGAGCGATGATGATTATTATCATTCTCCTATACATGTCTTAGGGATCTTTCGCTGATTCCCAGGTATGATGTCAAAAGAATTTACTCTGGAATTGGTGAAAGTTATATCGCTGTAGGCAATATCAGCATTGACCTCAAATGATGCTTCATCGATAAAATAGCCTTTAGGAGCTTCCAGCTCTTCAAGTATGAGACCTGATGAATATGGAAGATCTTCGATCTGGAAGGAACCCTGTTCGACTGTCGTTACTCTATTTATCTTTGAAGGATCGATATTGTCATCATCGCTTAGATAGTAATAGTATCTTCCGTAGGCCACACCTTCTTCGATGTACTGATCACCTTGAAATTTCTTGACTTTATAATCATTCGAATCTTCATAAGTATAGATAAGATATTTATGGTCATCTTCTTTAAAGATGTTTAGCGCACCAGTTTTGAAGATAAACTGTTTTTCTGTATCGCCATCCATATAACTGAGTCTTAACAATGCACCATTAAGAGCGATCGTTCTGTCGGGATTGTTTTTTATCAGCCTCAGAGTATAAGTACGGCTGTCATTATAAAAATGCATTTGTTCGAGATTTTGATCGCTCGATGTATCGATTATCCTGCATGGATTATCGACATAGGCATAGCCTTTCTTAGGTTCTGATTCACAAAAATAGTATCTACTGTCATGCTTCAGCCCGTTTACCGTATTAACTGCTTCAATACCAGATTCCACAGTCTTTATCTTTTCTGCTTGTACAGCTGTAAAATCATCATCTAACTCATCGGTGACGTAGATCCTTCCTTCTTTTACAGGAACATCGCTATATTTGATCGCGAAAGGAAAATATCCAAACTCTTCGGTCTTGATGATCCCGCCATCTATATATCCTGAATATCTTTCAGAAACAGTGATTGAAAGATTGTTTCGATCATATCCGGTGACATCATCCAAAAGTTTTTCATATAGATCTATTTCAGAACCCTTTTTAAGGAAATAAAGCATGTCATCAGCTTCAGGATCGATCCTGTATAAAGTAAATTTTGCGCCTTTGATCGGATTATCATTAAGATCAGATTTACTGTAGGTGATAGAAAGATCATCTTCGAGAACCTT
>JAFWKS010000426.1 GCA_017511325.1 Erysipelotrichaceae bacterium | reverse complement strand
TCTGGATCTGACAATGGGTATTGAATGGATGCTTAAACCATTAGAGATATTCCACTTCCCGACTCATGAAGTCGCCATGATGGTCTCGATCGCTTTGCGCTTTATTCCGACGATCATCGAAGAGACCATGAGGATCATGAATGCGCAGAAGTCCCGTGGTGTCGACTTTGAAAACGGCAAGCTGACGGAAAAGATCACAGCGATCCTCGCTTTGATCGTTCCACTGTTCTCGGTAGCTTTTGAAAGAGCCTATGAACTGGCTGATGCCATGGAGGCAAGGGGCTATGTTCTGGGTGCCGAACGTGCGAGATACCATGTTCTGAAATTTAAGTTCCTGGATTTCCTGTTTATCTTTATCTGTGCGGCTATCCTGGCATTCTCGATCGCCAGCAGATTCTATCTATGAGATATAAGGTAAATATGGCCTATGATGGCCGCAATTACGCTGGCTTTCAGTCACAGATCAATGCTTTAGCGATCCAGGATGTGATCGAGGAAGCGTTATACAGGATATTTGGAGAAAAGATAAGGATAATCATGTCTTCAAGGACCGATGCAGGCGTTCATGCCTATGATCAGGTCTTTCATTTTGACAGCGATAAAAAGAAGGAGCCGGGAAAGCTGAAGTTTTCCATCAATTCCTTGATCCCCAAGGATATGCACGTCAATAATGTGGAGATCGTTCCTGAAAACTTTCATGCCCGCTTTTCTGTCAAAAAAAAGACCTATGAATATCTGATCAATATTGGAGAATATGATCCGTTCCTGCATGGAAGAGCCTATCAGTGTTTCTATAAGCTTGATATCGAGCAGATGAAAAAAGGGGCCGAGATGCTCAAAGGAAAGCACGATTTTTCTTCCTTCAATACTTCAAGCCTCAAGGAATATCCCAATCAGGTCAAGGATATAACGGAATTCAAGATCACAAGAAAGAAAGATATCCTGACGATAACAGTGACAAGTACCGGTTTTCTAAGAAATATGGTCAGGATCATGGTTGGAACTTTGATCGATCTGGGCAGAGGACTTAAGAGCCTTGATGATATTCAAAACATGCTGGACAAGCCGAATAAGAGCACCAGAAGATATAATGCTGATCCCAATGGTCTTTATTTGAAAAAGATTTTCTATTAGAATTTAATTGTTATGAGACGTAATATTGTAAAAGCTATCTGTGTTGCCGAACTGCTGATCGCGATCGTGATGTATTTTGTCGTGGCTTATCAGTTTGATCATGATGCGATCATCAACGATATGCTTCCTTCAACTGATTTTGAAGCCAATCTGCTGCGTCTTTCCATTTATATCATTCCGGGATTGAATATTGTTTCCGGGGTATTCGGCATCACATTCTGCACCAGAGGCATTCTGGTCCTGGCTGGTCTTCTTGAGATGCTGGGAGGTTTGATCACGCTTCATTATCGCGGCAACAACGGTTTCATGAACTTCATGGGCTATCTGATGATCGCCATGGGTATCGTCTTCATCATCTGCATCCTTACGATCAAGGATCTTGATCTTAAAAAGAAGAATGCAAATACAAACAATTTTGAAAAAAAGTAAAAAAATTGCTGCAATGGTACATCATCCCGCTACAGCAATTTTTTTGTTCATTTTCATCAGAGATCTTCGCAGAATTTTTCCTTGAGTTTCTTTCTGTCGTTTTCATCTATTCCTAAATATTCTTGAAGATATATCTGAGGAGTTCCGGATTTTTCGACCATGGTTCTATAACAGTTGTCGATGAAATCCTTGCTGGCAGACATGGCTTTCGCAAAAGAGTTCTGGATCGCTTCGTAATTCTTATGGTCACCTGCCAGTCTTTTTACGATCTCTTTAACTTCATATACACTGCGTTTCAGGTGCTCGTTGGTCTCAAGATAGTTTTCGTAGATCTGATCTTTTTCTGCCCCCAAGGCTTCAAGTATCAGGATTGCAGCTATGCCGGTCCTGTCTTTTCCGGCTGAACAGTGCCAGAGGATCTTATCGTTTTTTTCATCAAGAAGGATGTCAAAGAATCTGCGATAGCCGTTGAGGGGGTATTCTTCGGATATCAGCGTAGAGTAGTTTTTGATCATCTGATCAGAAAAACGATCTGGATAATCATAGGATTGTTCGATCATCCATTCGTAGAAATTATCTTCTTTATCTTTTCTTTCTACTCCGTCAAGCCTGTCTTTGATGAGATTGATATGATAGTATTTGATGTTTTCGATCTCAGGGTCTTTTTTGGCCAGAGCTTCATTAGCGGAACGGAAATCTACGATCGTATCGATCCCCAGCTGTTTTATCTTTTTAATATCGTTTTCAGTAGCGGAAGAAAGATCGGCACAACGAAACAGCTTTCCTTCCTTGACCTTTTTATTGTCGAGTGTACTGATCCCGCCAAGGTCGCGGAAGTTTTCGATGTTTTCCATTAAATAGTACATATTTTTCTCCTGTTTTCTTTTTATTATCATAATTCTACCAGATTAGAAGCAATGATGAACTTAAGGAAGAAACATTGAAAAAGATCGTTTCAACAAGCAGCTAATAAAAGATAAAAATGAGGAAAGCCTTTAAACAAGGCTTATGAAGACAGGATGATTCATTTTGTATCCTGTTATTTTGAAATAAAAAAGCCTGTTATGATGACAGACTTTTACTTGCAATGGTGCCGACTATAGGACTTGAACCTACCACCTACGCGTTACGAGTGCGTTGCTCTACCTGATGAGCTAAGTCGGCGCTACTCTATTATTCTACACCATTTTCTTTCAAATATTTATTTAAAGCGTATGAGGTATTGTTAAGTTTTTTGTGATGAACGAGATTCAGAAGCTTCTGTTTTACTCTGGCGATCTGTTTACCTTCATATCCATAGGACATGATCTCATCACCGGTAATATTCAGTGTTTTGAAAGTTGCCATATATCTTTTGAGCTTTTTGAATCTTTCCTGAAGATCTTTATGATGATACTGTTCTAGAAAAGTCAGGATATCTTTCTGATATATGGATGAAAGACATTCTATGAATTCGCAGTCATCATCGATATTGATCTTTGAAGCTTCGATAAGGATATTGATAAGCCTGATCTCGGTCTTTGAATATTTCAGTTTTTTCAGGTCAATCTGTTTATCAATGAGCAGATAGGCCAGGGCATAAAACGGATCAGAGAAATTATTTATCTTGCGTTTGATGTGTTCAAAAGGCATGAAGGTATTAAGGACATCGAGGTATTCATTGATCACCTTAAAACCGCTTCTTTCGCTTAAGATCCTCAAAAGCTCTTCTTTTTTTCTTTCTTCAGAGATGTAACTCAGCATATCCTTGGCTTTATGGATGTTTTCATCGGTATCTTTATCAATATCGAAGTTGAGCTTCGCCTTGAATCTGAGGGCTCTAAGGATCCTGAGTGCATCTTCATCGAATCTTCTATATGGATCGCCGATGCATCTGATGAGCTTATGCTCAAGGTCATCGACACCGTTAAACATATCGATTATCCTGCCGTCTTTATCTAAGCACATGGCATTGATCGTAAAATCTCTTCTTGAAAGATCTTCCTTGAGATCCGATGAGAAACTGATCAGATCAGGATGGCGATGATCGCTGTAGTTGTCTTCCCTGCGGTAGGGGGTGATCTCGATCCTATCCTTATTTATAAGAACCGTCACTGTACCGTGCTTTTTGCCTAGATCATAGCTTCTGTAATCACTAAAGATCATTTTGATCGCGTTAGGATCGGCATTGGT
>JAFWKS010000425.1 GCA_017511325.1 Erysipelotrichaceae bacterium | reverse complement strand
GGTTTTTCTCCTGAAAGATCACGCTTTGATTCATCATAGATAATGTGTTTTCTGGTTTTCTCGATCCTTGGATCAGGCATCGGCACAGCACTTAGCAGTGATACCGTATATGGATGTAAAGGATGCTTGAACAGTTCTTCTGTTTCAGCTATCTCAACGATTCTGCCCAAATGAATGACGGCGATCCTATCAGAGATAAATCTGACGACTGACAAGTCATGAGCAATGAACAGATATGTCAGGCCTTTTTCTTCCTTAAGTTTATTCATAAGGTTAAGGACCGGCGCACGAATGGAAACATCCAGTGCGGAGATCGGTTCATCCGCAACGATGAGTTCCGGTTCCATGATCATGGCTCTGGCGATACCGACTCTTTGTCTTTGTCCACCGGAGAATTCATGAGGATATCTTGACTTGTGCTCCGGAAGCAGACCTACCGATTCCAGAGCTCTGTCGACTTTGGCGATACGGTCTTCTTCATCCTTGTAAAGATGGAAATTATATAGGCCTTCAGAGATACAGTATTCGATCGTTGCTCTCTCATTCAAAGAAGCAGCAGGATCCTGGAAGATCATCTGGATCGATCTGATGACATTTCTGTCCTCTTCTTTAGAAATCTTGCCGGAGATCCTCTTGCCTTTAAAAGTTATCTCACCTTTTGATAACTCGTTGATCCTCATGATGGCACGTCCGATCGTGGTCTTGCCGGAACCTGATTCACCGACCAAAGCAAAAGTCTCGCCGCGATAGATATCAAAGTTGGCATTCTTGACCGCACGAAACGGTTTCTTTTTACCGACATCGAAAGAAATATCGACATTCTTTACCGAAAGCAACACTTCCTTATTGTTCGACATAGTAAGCGCCTCCCTTCTTTGTCATCAGCGAGATCTTCTCATGCAGATTCCTGATGACTTCAGGTTTTTCTATCTTAGGTGCTCTTGGATCGAGCAGCCAGGTCTTGGCATAGTGCGTATCCGTGATCTTGAAGAACGGCGGTTCCTGTTCGAAATCGATCTTCAAGGCATATTTGTTTCTTGGTGCAAAAGCATCACCTTTGATCACGTTGTAAAGTGAAGGTGGTGTACCAGCGATCGAATAAAGTTCTTCTCCCTTGACGCCAAGCTGCGGCAATGAGGAAAGGAGCGCCCAGGTATACGGATGAGCCGGCTCATAGAATACTTCTTCAACATTTCCGATCTCGACGATCTGACCGCCATACATGACGCCGACCCTGTCGGCAACGTTAGCCACGACACCGAGGTCATGGGTGATGTAGACCGTCGTGAACTTCAGCTCTTTCTGCAGATCCTTGATCAGGTCAATGATCTGAGCCTGGATCGTGACATCAAGTGCCGTTGTTGGCTCGTCACAGATCAGGATCTGTGGATGGCATGACAAGGCGATCGCAATGACTATCCTTTGTCTCATACCGCCGGAATACTGGAACGGATATTCATCAAATCGGTTAGCCGCATTTGGAATACCGACACGGTCCATTATTTCAATAGCCTGTTTTTTGGCTTCTTCTGCGGAAACTTTCTGATGCTTGACGATTACTTCCGAGATCTGCGATCCGATCGTTCTGATCGGGTTGAGTGAAGTCATCGGATCCTGGAAGATCGTGGCGATCTTGGCACCTCTGATGCCTTCCCAGTCCTTGTCTGTGACAAGCTTTGTCAGATCCTTGCCTTCGTACATGACACTGCCGTTGGAAACTGTGCCATTTGATTCCAGCATACCGGTAAAGGTCTTGGTGAAGACGGATTTACCGGAACCGGATTCACCGACGATCGCAAACGTTTCACCATCATAAAGATCAAGAGACACATTCCTGATAGCAGTCAGATAATTGTCTCTGACTCTGAATTTAACTTCTATATCTTTAGCAGATAAAATTATTTTTCTTTCTTCCATAATCTTACCTCCTAGCGATGTGTACGCGGATCAGCAGCATCAGCGAGCTTTTGTCCGACGATATAGAGCGAAATGGAAATGATAGCCAGTACACTTACAGGGATCCAGAACAGGTGCGGATAGCCGTTCATGAATGAAGTGTACTGAGAAATGATCTTGCCTAGTGAAGCGATATTTGAACCCAATCCCAGACCCATATATGACAGGAATACTTCATAGGAGATCAGACTTGGGATCTCTCTTGAGATATACGTCATGATGACAGAGATCAGATACGGAAGGATATTTTTCGTGATCATCGTCCAGGTCGAAGTGCCCAGGCACTTGCTGGCAAGGTTGTATTCTCTGTCACGGATGATCATGACCTGCGTTCTGATGAAGTAGGCCACAAAGACCCATTCGGTAACTGTCATCGTAAAAATCAGAGGTCTGAAACCGGAACCGATGATGTACGACAGGATGATCGCAAGAAGCAAAAACGGGACATTGGAGAGGACGTTATAGACTTCGATCATCCATTTATCCATTTTTTTGGAGAAGCCCCAGATGGAACCGACAACGATACCCAGCACCATGTTGATCGCTGTGCAGATGAACGATACCATAATGGAGTTCTTGGCTCCTGCCCATACAGCATCAAAGACCGAGTTACCGATATTGTCAGTACCGAACCAGTAATCTGCACTTGGCGACTGGAATTTCATTGAAGGATTATTGATGTTCGGTGCGACCATCGGGTCATAACCCGAGAAGATCGGTTGGATCATCGCAAAGGTGATGATGAAGATCAGCAGGATCGCCACACCGACCGTAAATTTATCCTTGAAGAAAGTCCTCCATACTGACTTCCAGTAGGAATAGCGAGGGGCAGCGATACGTTCGGATTCATATTCGTCAAAATCTGCCAACGAGAACAGATCTTTTTCGTTATTGTTATTATCCATTACGATCTTCCCTCCTTTTCTGCCAATTGAATACGCGGGTCTACCCATGTCAGTACCAGGTCACCCATGAATACCGATAATACCGATATAGATGAGAACAGGAAGGTCAGGGCGATGACCATAACATTGTTGTACTGTTTTGTCGCATCAGGAAGCATCTTGCCCATACCGCCGACGGAATAGATCGATTCGGTGATGATCGCACCGGTAATGCATCCGGCCAGACTTGACGGGATACCCTGCGCAATAGGGATGATCGCATTCTTGAAGATGTGATTTCTGAATATCTCAGACTGATTGAGTCCCTTGGCTTTGGCGAATTTGACGTAGTCAGAATTCATCTGGTCAACGACATACCTTCTGGTCCACAGCATCAAACTGGAGATGGAAGGTAAAGCCAGAGAGATGATCGGCAGGATCCATGATCTGATGTCACCGGCACCAAAGGTCGTAAATACCGTCGGCAGACCAAAGATCTTGGTTCCCAGATATCTGAAGACATAGATATAGGCAAGAGATGGAACGGCAATGATGAAGATGATATAGACCATACCAAGCTTATCAATAAGACCATCCTTGTTCCTGGCCATCAGTAAACCTACCGGCAGACCGATGCCATACGCCAGGATCAGTGAGAAGATGCCCATCAGGAAAGAAACACCGATCATGGACTGCTGAGACTTGAAAGACTTGCCGTCAGTGTAATGATCGACAAATTTCTGGGTATCAAGTCTGTCCAGATTGTATTTGTATTTCAAGGTACCGAAAATCAGTGAGGACTCACCCTCTGTACCTGTTTCATAAGTCACCTTGCGCTTTACTTCCGTTCCCTGATAATTGAATATTATATCGAGTACATCAAGGCCCTGGAAAGTCGGGTAAGAAGTGCCCATATTAAGAGAAATAATGTTCTGATGTATGAATGGGAAATGAGAATCCGTATACAAAGGATACTTGTAGTTACAGCCGCTGCATCTGATAGCCAGACCGCCAGTCTCTGTCGTGGTCAACTTGATGTATCTTTCAAGATCCGGATTGTTTGGATCCTTGATCTTCCATGGATGATCGATTACGATCAGATCCTTGAACCATCTGTACAAGCGGGTAACGATCGGAATATCCTTATATGCATAAACTCTCTTGGATATGCTTAAAGGCTCGACCGTATAACCTTTTCCTTCATATAATTCCGTGAAATCTTTCGATTCTTTCGATTCAGGTAAAATGCAGGATGAAACTCTGCCGTCTCCTGAACCATAGAGTCCCTCACAGTAGACATTGATTGTCTGATAATCCAGATATCCTAACTTCTGCCAAGTACGCAAGACATAATCCCTCTTATCGTCTGGTTTGCAGCTTAATTTTGTATAAGTGCCATCATTGAAGAAGATATTGTCTCTTGGCACAAGTGAGTATACCATGATGAAAACAACCGTCATTATCACGAATATGGAGATAAAAGATCTGATGAGACGACTCAAGATATAATTCCTTTTCATACATCCTCCTTTCTCAAAAAGTGAAACAGAAGCCGAAGAAAACTCTCCGGCTTCTGATCATAGTTTTAATCTACTGTTTTATAGATTATTCACCAGCTAACCAAGCAGCCTTTGCAGCATCATGTTCTGCAGCAGTGATTGGCTCGTTGTATACAATCATGTACTTGAAGTAAGGTACAACGTTGAATGAAGCCTGGCCATATAAGCCATAAGCAGCTGAATAAGGTTTAACACAGCTTACAACCAGATTAGCGCCTGATGTTGAGTAAGGTCTCAAGATACCGTAAGCCAATAATTTAGCTTCGATCTTAGCAAATGCATCAATTCTTTCATCACCAGAAAGTGTCTGAGCAGCATCGATGTCTTCCTTGATTTCTCTTAAACCAATAGCAACGATCGCATCTTCGTTTTCAGCAGTCTTGCCTTCGTAAGAAGCTAAGTCTAAGCCGGAGTAAGCGAGCATATCGCCCTCGTCAGCATCGAAGCAGTGGATGTAAGTCAGAGGATCGCCATAGTCTGGGCCCCAACCAGCACCAAATGAGAAGTCGATTGAGTTCTGGTGACCATAAGTGATCGAATAGAATGCTGAGTAGTAAACGCTTGAGTCGCCTTCTAACATGACGAGGTTAACATCAACGTAATCACCGATTGCATCTTCAATGGATTTTTCCATAGCCAATGCAGCATTCTTGTTGTTTTCAGAAGCGGCATATACAGGGTAGTCAAGGATTACTGGCCATGCAGAGATTGTATCGCCTAATTCTTCCTTGGCAGCAGCAGCAAACTTCTGAGCTCTTTCAGGATTGTACCAAGCATCCTGACCATCGTTGAGGTTGATGCCCTTGAATTCAGGTTCCAATTCCTCAAGATAAGCAGTAACTAATGAACCATAGCTGTTTCCATCAGTCGTAGTTGCGAATGTGTAAGGAACTAAAGTGTTTCTTGCAGCATCAAGAGCTCTTTCATCACCCTTAGTGATAGCCTGAGTAGCCTTTGTGCTGTATGCAGAGTAGATAGCTAAACGGAAATTCTTGTTAAGGATCGCAGCTTTAGCGTCTGCTTTCTGAGCATCTGTCTCTTTTGCAGTTGTTGATACAGATGGATCGTTATGCAGATTGTACAGTGCTCTGTCAAAGTTGAATGCACCCCAGTAAGAAGTAGAAGTAGTATCTGACTTGAACTGGTTTTCGGCAAATTTCTCATTAGCTTCAGCAACGACTTCCGGATAAGAAGAGTTGATTGCAGTCTGAGAAACTTCACCGTTAACAAACATCTTGAAGTTCTGGGTTGGATCTTCACCGTTTGTGTATGTAACGACTACATGCTGTACATGGACGTTATCCTTGTCATAGTAGTTAGGGTTAGCGTCAAATCTGACTTCCTGAGCAGCTACTAATGAAGATAAGATGTAGCATCCGTTGTAAAGGATAGAATCAGGGGAAACTGAACCGAAGTCGCCACCCTTTGACTCTAAGAATTCAGCATTGATCGGCCATAAGATAGAGTATGTTGTCATACCATCGAAGTAACCACATGGCTGAGTTAGAGTGTAAGTGACCTTGTTGCCTTCAGCCTTGATACCGACATCTTCCCAAGAACCTGTGCCGGAATAGTATGCATCTAAACCTGCGATCAGGCCCTGAACAAGACCGATAGTCTCTGATTTGCTGTCAGCAGCATGCTTCAAACCTGTTACAAAGTCTTCTGCAGTAACGTTGGCATAAACTTCGCCAGAAGCAGTTGACCAAGTAGCGTCATCACGAATAGTGAAAGTCCATTCAGAAGCATCTTCATTGTGTGTCCATTCTTTAGCCATGCCTGCAACTAAAGTGCCATGAGGATCCTGAGTCAACAGACCTTCAATAAAATTGGAAGTATAGTCACCGTTTGATGATTTGTTGTTGTAAACATAGTCCAAAGTAGTGATATCGAACTGATCGATCATCGAATAAGTGTCTACTTCTTTTCTGCCTTCTTCTTCAGTGCCACCGTTGTTGCCACCATTGGTGCAGCCGGCAAGCATAAGAAGAGCAAACAATAAAACTAATAGTTTTTTCATTTTCGTCTTCCTTTCTTAAAAATAAAAAACTGCATTTATAATTTTACATTAATAAGGATAGTGATTCAACAAAATTCTCAATGAAAGTTCATATTTACAGAATTTTTTTCATGATTGTGAAACTATTTTCACTAGTACATTTTTGGCTGTTTTTTCTTATGAGCTGATCTCAATTTTTCTGATCATCATCTCCTTAAAACTGACTGTTTTCTTTTTCCGGCATTTTCAATTCTTCAGCATTATCATCAGACTGAAAACTGTTTTTATGATAAAGTTAGGACATAGAGGTCTTTTATGCGTAGAATAATCAATATCCTGATGTGCATGTTGATCACATTGTGCATCGCTGCCTGCAATGAAAAAGCAGACGATGATAATACCGGCAAAGAGGAAGAAACATTGAAAGAAGAAAAAGTCATCATCAGACAGATCGGCGCTTTACCAGAAGCGGATTGGCAGAAATTTGAAGTCTTTCCGGAGTATTCCAGAGATCTGGATGATACTCTGGCCATGAATTCGATCTGCAGTTATGACGGGTACAAGGACCAGGGAGAGCTTTTCATCAGGATCGATGAAAACATCGATTCCTTTACCTTATATATAAATAGTGAAAGAGTTGATTTTGCAAATACCGAAAAGGGAAAGATCTATCAGCTTGATTATTCAAAAGTTTCCGTAAACGGCAAGAATTCAATTCAGATCACCAATATTCAGCCGCATCAAGATGAACCGGCAGTAAGCGTCTATATCCCCTATCCTTCTTTGATCAAAGGAACTCTGGAGGAAGAGGGTTTCGATCCTTCCACTCTAAAGCTGATAGATGACATCATTAAAGAAGACGTCGAATACGGTTTTACCAGTGCACAGCTGGCGATCATCAGACACGGAAAGCTTGTCTACAGCAATACCTGGGGTTATCTTAATTCATATGATCAGGATGGAAATGAGCTTAAAGAGAGAACACAAGCCAATAATGCAACGATGTATGATCTGGCTTCTGTCAGCAAGATGTTCGGGCCTAATTTCGCTTTGCAGAAGCTGCTGAGTGAAGGCAAAGTCGATCTAAATGACAGGATCAGTCAGTATCTGGGCGATAGTTTCTATGAAGATACTCTGAATTTTGCCTACAGTTTTGGCGATGATCCTGGTATAGAGACGATGAAGCAATGGAAAGCTTCCTTAAGGATCATCGACCTGCTCAAGCACGAAGGCGGTTTCCCACCTGCTCCGGGCTATTTCAACCTTTATCGTGATGCGATAAGCCAGGATATGGGGCCGCAATACAACAACATGCTGTTTGCAGGATACGAGCACAGTGAAAAGACAAAACAGGAAACGCTTAAAGCCATATGCAAAACACCACTGGTCTATGAACCGGGAACCGATACCATCTACTCCGATGTCGACTATATGATCCTCGGGTTTATCGTCGAAAAGATCAGCGGGCAGCCTCTAGACCGATATATGAAAGAAAATTTCTTTGAACCTTTGGGGCTCACAAGAATAACATACAATCCTCTTGAAAACGGCTACAGCAGCAGCGACTGCGCCGCTACAGAGATCAACGGCAATACCCGTGACGGATCAATAGAATTCCCGGGTGCCAGAACCTATACCCTTCAGGGCGAAGTCCACGATGAGATGGCCTGGTATTCGATGAACGGTGTATCAGGACATGCAGGTCTATTCTCAAATGCTGAAGATCTCGCCAAGCTGGCCTATATCATGTTTACAGGCGGATACGGATACCAGAAATTCTTCGATAAAGATGTCATTGATTACTTCATCGGACCTAAAAACAATAATCAGGCCAATTACGGTCTTGGCTGGGCTAGGCAGGCAGACGATAAACGCTCATGGTATTATGGAACACAAAGTGATTCCAACACCATCGGGCATCAGGGTTGGACCGGCACTTTAGCAATGATTGATTTTGAAAGAGATATCGTCATGGTCTATCTCACCAATAAAATCAATACACCAATCAGGGACAAACAGGCCAATCCAAACGGTTTCAGAGGCTCATGGTATACAGCTTCGACTTTAGGTTTTATACCGGAACTGTTCTCGATCGGGCTGGATCAGGACGGCAATCACACAAAACAGCTTCTTGCTCTGCTTGATCAGATGACCTATGACAGCATCAACCTGATCCCTGATGGTGCAGGTGCTGATCACCCCGGTATGCTCAATGCCTTGAGCAAGATCGAAGTCTATAAAAAATGGGTTAGAGAATATGGCGGCGATGAAGACAAACAGAATCTGAGCAGGATTGAAGCTCATTTTGAATCTGCCATCAGCTAATACCGGCTGTCTCTATTACATAGCCAAATATGGTACTGTTTTGATATGACAAAATACTATGAAGCTTATGATGAACGATATAAGATAATCCACCGGAAAGGTCATTCCTGGTCCAGTGATTCTACTACCCCGATCGTTATGGATACCATATTGAAGTATTCGATAGCAAAAGAAGCCCCAATACTTGAAATTGGCTGCGGGGAAGGAAGAGATGCTTTTGCTCTGCTAAAGGCAGGATATAATCTGCTGGCTAGCGATATATCTATAGAAG
Organism: Erysipelotrichaceae bacterium; assembly: GCA_017511325.1. Next base: position 548 of record JAFWKS010000425.1, on the reverse strand, counting down.
CCATCTCTTATTGCAAGAGACTAAGGCCTGAATACTCAAGCCATTTCGCTGTTCTTGATTGCATCAACGGCTTTCACGAATCAAGCTATGACTTTATCTATTCGATCGCAGTTATTCATATGCTGGTAGAGAAAGATGACAGAGATGCATTTTACAGATTCATATCCGAACATCTAAATGGCAGCGGAATCGCACTGATCTGTTCTATGGGTGATGGAATAAGCGAATCGGCAAGCGATATCTCCAAAGCATTCGATATCGTTGAAAGAAATCATGAATCAGGTCTGGTAAATGTCCCTTCCACTTCCTTAAGAATGATCAGTTTACCCTCTTTTGAAAAAGAGCTGGAGCTGAATGATCTTTGCATTATTGAAGAAGGCATCACAGAATCATTGCCTGATTTCAACACTCTTCTGTACGCGGTAGTTAAAAAGCACTGAAGCAGTCTGCTGATTACATGTATTAAAAAACTGGCAGTTCACAATGAACTGTCAGTTTGTTTTTTAGCTTATCTTCAAACCCTTGAAGATCATGTATTTAGGACCCTT
>JAFWKS010000424.1 GCA_017511325.1 Erysipelotrichaceae bacterium | reverse complement strand
CCGCAATTTCATTCCGGAAGTTTGCGATGTTGCCTATTTAAAGGATCTTGATAAGTATCTAAGTGAAAACAACTATATCTGTTATGAGAGCTCAAAAAACATCGTTGATGTAAAGTGTGAAAAGTCCTTGACGTTTGTCATAGGGCCGGAAGGCGGCTTTGAAGACAGGGAATATGAAAAGATCAGGGAAATGGGCTATGAACCTATAAGCCTGGGCAAAAGGATCCTGAGAGCCGAGACTGCTGCCATATATATGACAAGCATAATCGTAGGAAAATGCCAATGAAGACATACGCGATGATGATATTAGGCTGCAAAGTCAACGACTATGAAGCGACCTATGTAAGAGAGAATATGAACAGACACTTCAAGGAAGTGGATTTTAAGGATAAAGCAGATATCTATCTGATCTTTACCTGCTGCGTCACGAATACAGCTGAAGCCAAGACCAGAAAATTCATCCATGCTGCAAGAAGGAATAATCCTGATGCCTATATAGCGGCAATAGGCTGTTTAAGTCAGATCAAATCAGACACTGAGGTATTTGAGGATGTCGATCTGATCATCGGCTCAGATCACAAAGATAAGATCGTCGACCTCATCGTCGATCAGGTCAAAGATAATTTCGTATCCGAAAAGATAAGTGAAGAATTTGAAGATCTGTATATTGAGTCATATCCGACGAAATCACGCTCATTCCTGAAGATCGAAGATGGATGCAATCAGTTCTGTTCTTACTGCATCATCCCATATTCAAGAGGAAGACAGAGAAGCGCCGATCATAAGAAGATCCTTGAAGAGGCGAAGATACTTTCCAAGACCAATAAAGAGATCGTTCTTACCGGCATCCATACCGGAAGATATGATGATAAAGGATATGATCTGTATCATCTGCTTGAAGATATGATCAAGATCAAAGGAATAGAAACGATCAGGCTGAGTTCGATCGAGATCACAGAGATCAATGATGAGATCATTGAACTTATGAAAAAAAGCGATAAGATCGCCCATCATCTGCACATACCGGTCCAAAGCTGTGATGATACTATCCTGAAGCTCATGAACAGGCCTTATACGATAAAAGAATACATGGACAGAGTCGACTATATCAGAAAGATGATACCGGATATCTCGATCTCAACTGATCTGATCGTCGGTTTTCCAAAAGAAAGCGATGAACTGTTTGAGAATACTTTGAATAATTTAAGAAAGATCGCTTTCGCTTTTATTCATGTCTTCCCTTATTCAAGAAAACAGGGCACTGTTGCGGATAAGATGGATGGACACATCGATCCTAAGATAAAGAAACAAAGAGTGAAGGAAGTCATGGAACTTGAAAAAGAATATACTAGAAAATATCATGATCGCTTCCTTGATAAAAATGTCAAAGTTCTCATAGAAAAAAGCGATGATACATATTCATATGGCTATTCCAAGCAATACATCTACACTAAAGTAAAAGGCATCTATGAAACTGGTAGAATAATAGATGTGAGGATAGAAGAAACAGATTCAGAGGTGATCGGCAGTGCTGTTGTCTAAGTTATTTGCGAATGCTCCGGATATCGAGATCGAGCAGTTATCTATCGATTCAAGAACTTCGATGAAGAACGCGATTTTCTTCTGCCTTGACGGTATCAAATATGACGGACATGACTATATCGAAGAAGCCATCAGCAATGGTGCCAAAGTCATCGTCTATTCAAAACCGCAGGACTGCAAATTCAATGCCATCTATATCAAAGTCTCCAATGTCAACAACGCTTTAGTCAAAGTGGCTAATATCTTCTACATGAATCCTAATGAAGGGATCATGAAGTATATCGTTTCCGGAAACTATGGGCGCTGTTCGGTAACTTCTTTTATCAATCAATATCTTAATAAGGTCT